>JBAUJE010000438.1:0-26592 GCA_049683475.1 Coleofasciculaceae cyanobacterium
GACTAAATTAGATTAGCAGAATTTTTGTGTTTGGCAAGTTGAGATTTGTTAATTTTAGGGAGTCGGGAGTAGAAAGAATTAAGAATTAAGAATTAAGAATGCAGAAAGATGAGGGAGATGGGGGAGATGAGGGAGATGAGGGAGATGGGGGAGATGGGGGAGATGGGGGAGATGAGGGAGATGGGGAGACGGGGAGAGTAATGGTAGGGTGGGCAAAGACCATACCTTAACGACTGAAATCACTAACTGCATATTTGCCCACCCTACTCCTCTTGAGTCTCTCTAGAGAGTGTTTGAGTCTGGCAAAAGAGTGCTGGAAGCTCAATTAAGTAATTTCCTCAGTTAAAAGTTAGTGTAGTTTTGACTTGGACAGGTATAAAAGGTTATAGTAACGACCGTGTTGAGCAAATCGACACCACTCCCCAGAACCTTGAAAACCCTATAACTTCGTTGACTGGTGTCGATTGCTTACCCAGTAAGGTTTCCAGGCTATGAAATCGGCTATTTTCTGAAAAGTTTTTGACCTTTTTTAGACTGGTGTCGATTGGGGTATCTCAATCCCTCTCCTGGTAAGGGTTTCAAAAGTGAACTCTTTACCAACTAACTCCCCTCAACGGGGATGGAAACTAAAGGCTCCAGGTTGGCTGTTGCCAAAAAAACCTTTACCTTTACCAACTAACTCCCCTCAACGGGGATGGAAACATTGGATTTCCTTTGTACACTACTTTAGTTTAGCTTTACCAACTAACTCCCCTCAACGGGGATGGAAACGTTTTCTTCGAGCATATTGATATTGCCCTCCATGGGCTTCTTTACCAACTAACTCCCCTCAACGGGGATGGAAACTCTTGGTCAAGTTGTTCTGGCTTTTTTTTACCAAACATGCTTTACCAACTAACTCCCCTCAACGGGGATGGAAACAGTAACGCAATACCTCAAGAGATCTTTTTACCATTTCCCTACATACTCTGCATTCGCCCCCCTAACCCCCCCACTTTGGGGGGAACAAGAACTTTCAAAGTTTCAAAGTCCCCCAGAATTGATACTGCTGGCGAAATTAACATTTGGAAACATTGGTTATGAGACAAAGGTTTTTCAAGCCCCCCAACCCCCAACTTTGGGGGAGTCCTGACTCAAAGTCCCCCAGAATTGGGGGATTTAGGGGGCTTTCAATGGTCTCAAAAAATTACGAAATATTTCGCCAGCGGTATCAGAATTGGGAGATTTAGGGGGCTAGCCAAGAACTCTAACCGCAGCAATTCATACTTTGATTCAGCAACACCAATTTCAATTCTCCCCGTCCCCCCATCGCCGCGTCTCCCGACTCCCGACTCCCGACTCCCCTCTCCCACTTAACTCCTAATTTTCGGTAAAATTTTCTATTACCCCCGATAAAATTTACCGAACTCTTGTTAGAGATGGAAGAAGTAAAACAACATAACGACCCGATAGTTTACACTGCCAGAGGTAAAGTTTGTGGGGTTTACCAACCTGACCCCAAAAATTTTCTTCAGGGTACTTTACAAACAGAAGATGGTATGGAGATACCAGCCCAAGTAACTGAAGCTTTGGCAGAAAAACTCCAATCCCATCCTGACTTTTTGAAACTTCCTCTAGTTTGGAAGTGCTACCCAAGCATTGATCCACCTTTATTTACCTTAGTTAGATTAAAGTGGAGAGAGCCAGATGTTCCCAACTTAGGGCGCAGACGCATTAATAAATTTCGCGTTGTTGGACAAGTAGCCAAAGTCGAAGACCAATCTGTCACAGTACTACTAAAACGCAACAAGCCACCGGAAGAAGGTCAGAAAGAAAGCTTTACTCTGACTATCCAGGGAGAAGTACCCAAAGAAGCGGTAGGACAATTTTGGCGGTTTACTGTGCGACGTGAGAGTTGGGACTGGAATATTATTACAGCCAAACCCGTCCCCAATATTGAGCAACCGAAAACAACTGGTTCTAGTTCAGAAAAAGTTAAATCAACTGCAACCAAACCAACTTCAGCACAGCCAGAGAAAACACCTGCTTCCATTTCAAAAGAAGTTAAATCAACTACAGCAAAAACCTCAGCTTCTAGTGCGGAAAAAGTTAAAAAAACCACAGCAAAACCAGCCTCGCAAGAGCAACCCAAAACACCTACCCCTGTTCCAGAAAAAGTTAAGCCAGCGACAATAAAACCTGCTGCAACAACGACATTTAAAATTAATGCTCCAGGTCAAGAATTAACTCAAGCTGACTTGGCCCGTAGATTGGGTGTGAGTTCTTCAACTATTGGCAAACGCAAAAGCAAACCTGATTTCCGGCAATGGAGCATAGATAAAGACCCAGATAGCATCCCTTGGCGGTATGACGAGAAGACTAAACGTTTTAGTCCAACTTCTTGATGGGGGAGATGGGGGAGATGAGGGAGGATAAGGAGGACAAGGGAGAAGTTAGAGGTAACGGACAATGAATGGGATTTCTATTCCCTATTCCCTATTCCCTATTCCCTGTTCCCTGTTCCCTCTTATTAACAATTTTCCATTCACACATATCATGCCTTTACCTAATTACGACCAACTATTTAACACCATTGAAGAGTTAGTGTTACACCATTCCCCTAGTGGTGTAGAAGGGGAAATTGACCAGTTTCTGCTCAGTCGATTTGCTGCTTTGGGAGTGGAAGTTTCTCAGGATAGAGCCGGTAATGTAATTGGTAAAATTCCTGGTAAAGATAGTAGCGCCCCGGCTATTGCAATTACTGGTCATAAGGACGAAATTGGCGGCATTGTTAAAGCTGTAGGTGAACAGGGACGGGTGGAAGTGCGACGTTTGGGAGGAGCATTTCCCTGGGTTTATGGTGAGGGGGTGGTGGATTTATTGGGCGACTATCAAACCATTAGTGGTATTCTTTCCTTTGGCTCGCGCCACGTTTCCCATGAATCTCCCCAAAAGGCTTTGCAGGATGAGTTACCCCTACGCTGGGAAGATGCTTGGGTAGAAACTAAATGCACAGAAGAAGAGCTAGAAGAAGTGGGGGTGCGACCGGGAACCAGAATGGTAGTGGGCAAACATCGTAAGCGACCTCTACGACTCAAAGATTATATTGCTAGTTACACCCTTGATAATAAAGCTTCGGTGGCAATCCTTTTGGCATTGGCTGAAAGGGTAAAAACACCAGCAGTAGATATCTATTTAGTAGCGTCTGCCAAAGAAGAAGTAGGAGCAATTGGAGCGCTTTATTTTACCCAAAATCAACCTTTAGATGCCCTAATTGCTTTAGAAATTTGCCCTCTTTCCTTGGAATATCCCATTGAAGACGGAGAAGCACCAGTACTCCTCTCCCAAGATGGCTATGGCATTTATGACGAAGGTTTAAACGAGGAACTGCGACAAGCCGCAGCCGACGCTGATGTTCCCCTTCAGTTAGCAGCAATTAGTGGTTTTGGTAGTGATGGCTCAATTGCCATGAAGTTTGGTCATGTAGCTAGGGCCGCCTGCTTGAGTTTCCCCACCCAAAATACCCACGGCTACGAAATTGCTCACTTAGGTGCGATCGCTAACTGTATTCAAGTTTTGGAAAAGTACTGTCACTCGGATTTTGGATTTTAGATTTTAGAAGGGTCAAATGGGAAATTGTTAATTAATTCCATTATCAATTATCAATTATCAATTACCCCTTTTGATCAAGACTAACGGCTTTTTCTAAAGCCGCTTTTTCTCTGGCTCTATGAGCATAAGACTGTAAATGCTTAGTATCCCAACCGCTGAGGATACTCAAATCTTCTAGGTTCATTCCCCTCATTAACATTTCCACACACCAAGTCTGTCGCGCTTGCTCAATCTGAATTGGTTGTTCTTCGGGGTTGACTAAGCCAGAGGTGATTTTTTGCCATATTGTTTGTAACTCTTCTGGGGAAAGGGGTTCTAGGGCATCATTAATAAATAATGCTGGCTGGTCATCTTTCCTGCTTTTCAGCCATTGAGTCAAGGGATTGCGAGTGTACGAACCATAGCGCTTACCCATAATCCACTGATTGACGGGTACTTGTCTAACTGCGCCTTGAGTTACCTGTAAGAGGTGCTGTTGAGTATCACTGATTTGGTGCGATCGCTCTAGGTTGACGATTTCTTGGGGTAGCAGGCCAGCAGCAAAGAGTACGTAAGCAAGAGCATATTCTTGTAATCCCTGTTTTTTGGCTTGTTGCATAATTGAGCGTACTAGAGAAGCTGGTAAGTCAGCTACTTTTTGCTCAGGGATGGGAGGAGTTTGCCTTGGCTGTAGCACTAAGGCGGAATTTGTGGCAACGGGGGCAGGTTTAAGGTTTAATACACTGATTTCCTCCTTTTCTGGGGAAACAGCTCCTTCTAAGAACAGCTGCACTAAATTATCTAGAAAATCCTCACGATTTTCCCAAAGTTCGTGGAACTCACTGATTAACTCAACAACCAAATAGCCGAACAACATACCATTGATTAAACTGGCTAATTTCTCAGCAGGGATACGGGTAAGTAGCTGTTCCCGTTCAATGACTGTAGCTAGATAATTGGCAACTTCTTGGTTAGCTAGAGTTACACCTCTTCCTAGCACCCGGCGATTTTCATCGGTGTACTTACCTGCTTCACCGACAACGGAACGTAGTAATTCTGGCATCTGTTCGAGAGATTGTAAGCGATCGCGTCCATAATTTTTCAGTGCTTGCTCTAGATTGCTTGTCTGATTAGCTTGTTTGCGCAACGATTCCCCCAAGTGGGTGAAGACAGCAGAGTCCTCAATCACTGCTAAGAGCAATCCCTGTTTGTTACCGAACTGTCGGAATAGTGTGACTTCACTAACTTCTGCCAATTCAGCAATTTGCCGAGTGGTTGTCTCGGTTACACCCTGAGAAGTAAATAACTCAAGCGCTGCGTTAATAAGACGCTGTCGAGTTGAAGAACGTGGAGACATAAGCAAAAAAATGTAAGTGCTACTTGCAGTTATCTGTTTTCGTTGTTAAGCTTGAGAAAGTTAATGCAAGTGCCACTTACATAAAACTGACTATAATTACCCTTTTTGCAAGTATGACTAACAATTCAATTTCAGCTGTCTCTAGCAGCAGCCCCAAACTTTCCTTTAACTGGCAGACCGTGGTTTTCTTTGCTGTTGTTCATGCAGCAGCCTTACTGTCTCTTTGGTTTTTTTCCTGGCCAGCTTTAGGAATAACAATATTTCTTCATTGGTTATTTGGCAGCATTGGCATTTGCTTGGGTTATCATCGGCTGTTAACTCATCGTAGTTTTCAGGTGCCTAAGTGGTTGGAGTATATCATTGCCACTATTGGTGCTCTCGCCTTAGAAGGAGGTCCAATTTTTTGGGTAGCAAATCACCGTCTTCATCATGCTTACACAGAAGATGAGGAGAAAGATCCTTACTCAGCACGAAAGGGTTTTTGGTGGAGTCACATACTTTGGCTTTTTTATCAAAAACCTGATTTTTTCGACTACGAAACCTATAAAAAATCTGCACCTGATTTAGCACGAGATCCTTATTATTGTTGGCTCAATCGTTACTTTATCTTTCTGCAAATTCCCCTAGCTTTTTTATTATATGTATTAGGTGGTTGGTCTTTTGTAATCTACGGCATGTTTGTCAGAGCAGTATTACTTTGGCATAGTACTTGGTTAATCAACTCAGCATCTCATTTCTGGGGTTATTGCACCTATGAAATTGAAGATGGTTCCCGTAATCTTTGGTGGGCGGCACTTTTAACCTACGGAGAAGGTTGGCATAATAATCATCATGCTCAGCCCAATGTTGCTCCGGCAGGAAGGAATTGGAAAGAGATTGATGTTACTTGGTGGGCAATTCAAGTTCTCAGAGCTTTGGGTTTAGCGAAGAAAGTGGTAATGCCTAAAGCTTGAGAAAGTAGGAGCAGGGGGAGTAATACAAGGTCAGCTCGATTTTGGATTTTGGATTCTCCTCTTCTTTTAAGTAATGAGTAATGAGTAGGGTGGGCAACTTTAACCAGGGATAGTATATTTTCAGACTGTATACACTTGCCCACCCCACAGTATTCAACTTTTTCTATTAATCCTGGTTTCAAATATCACATATAAATGCTACATGACAGTGTTTAATTGTAATCTACAATCATTTTTTTCGTGGAACTATTTGATTACTGTTTCTGATTCCGATTTTACAGCATCAGTTGAGTTTGATGATTGGGGTGAGGAAGGTAACATTATTTTGCCATCTAGTTATTACAAAATTAAAGATAAATTCGGCATCTCTGAGCAAGAATATACAAACCTGGCGCAGTCAGGATTAGCATCTTATTCCCAGAAGGGTTTATTTGTTTGGTTGGATGGTGAATGGTTGCTCCAGAAAGATGACCAAGTTGTCGCAGTAGCAAGGAAACCAAATCCTCTAACCAGGGTTTTTAAGGTATCTCACCAGGAACAAGTTTTGATTCTGAAAGCTAAGTTTCCGTTTACTAAGTCTTTTGTTGTAGAACAAGATAATCAATTGTTGGGGACGATTAAACCAATCAATTCTTGGACAAAACAAGCCCTTATTGATTGTTCATCGTCTATTTCAGTATCCATTCAGATTTTTATGTTTTGGCTCACTTCCTTAATGTGGAGGAGGGCTGAACAAAGAAAAATAAGACGAATGTAAAATAGGTAGCTGCCAGTGGTTGTCAAGATTAGGTTTAACTATCTGTGAGTTGTAGTTCCACTATTTCAGGTAGGTGGGCAAGACTCAGAGAATTGAGAAAGCTTATTCTCTGATTGGTTAATCTTGCCCACCCCACAATTACTAAACTGCTTTTTTAAAAGGCAGTTTAACTTGTTCTAAGGCAACAACAGGAATTTCGGGTTTGTCTGTTGAGAGATGATATTCAGAAAGAAAGTCGGGGCTGTGGGAAGAAAAAGCTTCTAGAACAGCCTCAAGATAGACTTGGTTGATAACTGAATTGCCTAAGCGCAAACCTTCCTCAAAACGCTGCCTAGCTTCACTTTTACCTATGTAGGAAAAGACGCGACCGGCTAGAGGTGAATCAATAGCCGCGGTGACATCAATAATTTGGTAGTTTTGCTCTCGTTTATTAAGTTTTTCTAGCTCAGTTTGGCTCACTTCAAAGACTAAACCATTAACATAATCTTTGGGACTAGTACGAATATTTAGAAAGGTAACGAATAGATCAGGACGCTCAGCGGTTTGGGGATTTAGATAATACTTATAACCAGGAATATCAACTTTATTATTCATCGCCACATTCCAGCAGCGTCGGTATCCCTGTAAACGGCAAAGTTGATAGGGACAATTTGAGGATGAGGAGTTGTTCAGGAATTTAAATAAGCTTTTCAGGTGTACTAGTGAGCCGTAACCGAAGATATGGATTTTATCTTTCATTATTCCTTCTGAAAATTAGGCGATCGCAGTAAAATTAGGATAACAGCACCTGCATTAGTTTAAGAAATCAAATGTCAAGTGAATCTACCTCTTCAAACAAGATAGTTATACCAGTTGAAAGCGTAGAGTTTTCTTCTGACAACTCTCAGACTCCAACCCAAGCTTCCCCACCCCTATTACCTCGCTCAGGTTGGAATAATAAGTTAGCTTTTTTAAGAGTTATGTTAAAAGCAAAAAGAGCCTTAGACCACATCGAAAAAGAATCTGGCACGATGGAGTAACTTTAGGGTATAAAGGTTGGGCGAAGCATTTATGTATATATCTTTTGCATTTCTTTTCAAGTCATTGGCACAAATGCTTCTCCCCTACTTAAACTTAAACAACCCTCTTACCATAAACTGCGACAGCTACCCCAATCAACAAAACACCTGCCCCTACAAACACCAAATATCCTGGCACTTCCTGAAAAATTAAATATCCCAGAAAAGAAGAAACAACGGGTTCAAAGAGAATAGCAAGGCTAACTAAAGTTGGAGATATCCAACGTAGAGTCCAATTAAAACTAGTATGTCCTACTAACTGTGGCAAAACAGCCATTAATAAAACGTAGAGATAAACTAGTTTGGGATAACCAAGGTAGCTAGAACCAAAGAATAAAGGTAAAGGCAAAAGTATCAGAGCAGCCGTAGTATAGACAACAACTATATAGGAGCTGATGCCTAGACCTCGTTTTTGGGCTTCGCGGCCTAAAAGAAAATACAAACTAACCATAACTGCTCCAAGAAGTGCCAGCGAGTTACCCAGAGGTGGATTATTTCCAGCGCTAGATACCTCTGTATCTCCCACAGCAATTAGAATTCCTCCCACCAAGGCTAGACCAATCCCTTTTATAGTTAGACTGGTTAATTTTTCCTTAAAGCAAAGCCAGGAGAGCAATGCTACCCAAACAGGATTGGTTGTGACGAGGGTAGTAGAGGCGGTAATTGAGGTGAAGGAGAGAGAAGTAGTCCAACTGGCAAAATGTAGGGCAAGACAGACACCAGCAGCCGCAGCGTAGCGTAAAGCACCAGGACTTAGTTGTTTCTGCTGTAAATTGCGCCAAGCTGGTAAGAGTAATAAAGAAGCAAGAGTGAGACGAGAGGCTGAGAGGAAAAGGCTAAATCCTAACCCACTCACACCAGCCGAAGCAATGGCTAGCCGGATAAAAATTGCCGCCGTCGAAACTGTCAAAACACCGACGACTAAGACTAATACTACCTGAGAATGAGGAGGCTGTCTGGGAGAGTTCACCGTTTCCAGCACCTAGCACCCGCATCATCGACCATCAGTTTTGTCACCCTAAATGTAAAGAAATCAGGAAGTGTATAGAAAAATTTGGCTCGACGTTGATACTCTAGCTTAAGCTTAGTTAGTACCAAGTTGCCATCTACTTATTCTGGCCAAGGGTTAAGAAATAACTAGATAACATTTCTTAACGTAACTTGTGTGCATCTTTGCAGGGAAAGTTGCGTCTACTCCACTCTGGCTATCTGCCTGAAAGCTAAAACCAACAGGGAATAACTAATTATGACTGATCTACCACAGCTCAGTGACGAAACTATTTGGGCAATTGTCAACGAAGAAATTGATGATAATACAGTCAACAAGCTGCTTTGGCACTATTTAGGTTATCGCTACAACGAAGCAAAACAACAGTGGGATATCACCGCAGTTTCTCCTGAGTGGCAAGAAACTTATCCAGAACCTCCCAACTTTATAGAAAGCCGTCCCGCAACAGTTAAACTTACTCGCTCTATTCCCAAAGAAGATAAACAGTTGTTAAAACAGAAGTTAGGTTTTAAGGGATACAAGATTGGTGACTTCAGTCCTCAGCAGGCTCGTAGAGCCACCGCCGCTAATTGGCTTTTGAGTTACCTGGAGAAGGAAAAAGTTGCTTCAAAGTAAAGGTGACTATACTAACTTGGTAAACGTCGGTGCTAAAACACCCTTAACACACAACAGGCTAAATGTCATTATCCTGACGTTTTATAACTGGACAAAGCAGGATTTTTATCTGGGGAAATAAAGAAAAATTAAGAGAGCTGTCAGGCTATCTTATTTACTTCCTAAGATATATTCATGATCATGTCTTTTGAGTGATGAATGTTTTGGTCAGAAGGAACTATAGTAAAGAAATAATACAGTAATAACTCGCAGTAAATATGCGATTGTTATGGTTGTAAAAAAGGGTTTTATTTTAGAGGGAAAACAATGGTTTTAGGTAAGCAAAAACAGGGTGCGGAATTTTCGAGCAAAACCTACACAGAGTATGCTAGCTTTAATGCCTATAGGATTCACCAGTCTAAAAATCCTTTGTCCTTGGGGCAGCATAGCCGTACTATCGGTATTTGGGAAAATCGTCACGAGACAGAAGCGGCTTTGCTTGACCTACAACTTGCTAGCTTCCCTATGGAGAAAATTGCCATCATCGTAGGGGATGAGCGAGAAAGTAATACTTTCTCTGGCAAAGAAACATTTAGGGTTCATAGCAGTTTTATGCCTAGCAGAAGTTACATACTTGTGGTTAACGGCACAGCAGAAGAAATCCGTAGCGCCGAAATGATAATTAGCTCTCCTGCAAATCAGGAATGGGGAGTTTATAATACTCGGCAAACTGTGCCAAGTAGAGTTGCCTAAATTAATTAGGTAACCATTCAGAAAAAAGATGAGAGATTTAGAAATATCAGCATAACCAACTAAATCTAGTTTTAGGCATCCTCATAACGATCTATTGATTTTAAATGAGGTAGCTGACTAGAAAAAGGTATGTTTTGAAAAAAGTCGCTTTTTAGCAAACAGACAAAAATTAACAGTTGCTTTTTCTCTAAGTAAGAAGCAACAACCAATCAACAAGAGTATGATGTAGTTTTCAACTGGCATCATACTCTTTTTTGTGATAACCCTTTTAATTTTGACAACCAGCATATAATATTCTCTGGTGAACAATTAATTAGATAGTCTACAAGACAAATCTAATTTGACTCTTGCTACTTTTATTGGAGTAGCAGTCTGTTTTTTTGATTCAGGTTGATCAGGGTGCATCATTTGGACAATTTTGTCCTCCTTTATCCCAGTGGTGCTTTAAGCTTGTTGATTGTCATGAAATATACCGTCGCCCTTACGGGTTTTGTTTTATTGCTCAGTGCCTGTAGCAATCCAACTACACCAGTTGCCAAGGAAACTACACCAGTTGCCACAGAAACAGAACCTGTAGTTGATTGTCCCGAATCAAAACCAGCTTGGCTGGTTGAACCAGCAGAGGATGGAGATTTTTATGAGCGCTTTGACTATCGCATCAAAAAGATTGTCCCAGATGACAATCTGATCAGATTTCGGTCAAACAACTATGATTTCGTTTTCTGCCGAGGCGATGGCAGTTGGACGGTAGAACCGTTGGAAATTACCAGTGAGCAAGACGAGGCAAAGACTAATGAAGAATTACTCCCTAAGGCAGCTGCTCCTACCTACGAAACCTTGGAGTTAAATGGTAAGAGCTATCAATATCGAGTTACCCTTGAGCCGAACCCTTTTCCAGATTTTAAGGTAGAACCAGAAAAAGTTGTCTTTGAGCTACTGACACCCGGAAGTGAGAAGCCTCAAACTCAAACCCTCTATACCCTGGCAAATGTTAGGCAAGCTCAAACTGGAGAAAGGCTTGGTCTTCCTGAAATAACAGCAGCTCTCACCTACGACAATCGCCTGTTTTGGACAGTTTCTCCAGAACAAGGAGAAGGAAACGGTGGGATAGCAACAATTGTCAGTTACAAGCCTGAGAACAATGAAATCTCAGTGATTCAGCCAGGAGCAATCAAAGGGGAAAAAATTACCGACATGGTAATTGCCGGAGAACCTAGCAATCCTACCTTCTGGATGGGAACCAAACTCAGCGCAGAAGGTAATCCCTATCTGCCAGCTAAGGGACTTGTCGCCTATCGTCCCGAACAATCCAATCTCAAATCAGGCTCAGTCAAAACCTACGATATCCAAAATAGTACAATTGTTGGGGCAATTCCGACTCAACTCTGGTTGGACAAAGACCAGCTATGGGTAGGTACAGGTAATGGTATCTGTCGAGTCAAATGGGTAGCGGCGGATAATCCTCAAAATTGGTCTTGTTGGCGCTTTGCTTTGATGGCAGAATTACCAAGCGATGGATTGCCTATCTATAGCAAGTTATTGAACGATAACGAGACAGCTGATGCTACTATTCAACCAGCTAGCGAAGGGGAAAAGATTGAGGTTCTTTGGTGGTCTCCCCTAGACTACAAAACTCGTGAAGGTCGCTACGAAGTAAGATATGGTGAAGGTTTTGGTTTACTCCTTGAGCAAGGAGCAAGCTCTTGGCCTGATTCTTTGAAGTCCTCAGTTGATTTGCCTCCTATTAACTGGCCAGGCGGTACTTGGCATTGGCAAGGAAATCGCTTTGTTCGGGGATTTGATCAAGTAGGACTCAATTATGTTGGTGGTGGACCAAGTGGCATCGGTCCAACTGAAGTTGATGGTGAAGGTCGAGTTGATGTCAATACAATTCGTGGTGATTTAGAACTGCTGAAATTGACAGATAATTCCACCGACTTGAAATATTATTCTGGTTGGGTTGAAGAGGATTTACTCAAGCCTTACTTAACCGTTGTTCCCCAGCAACGACCAGAAACAACTCAAGTTAATCCTCTCAAGGCTGTAGCCGAGGAACTCAAGGCTAAGTCTCTGTAGACTTCTTGCTGAAGTTGGGGAAAGGGTCAAAGAAAGGAAAATCCCTTTTCCCAACCTTGGGCAAAAGTTAGTTTTGTAAGGGTCTATTAGTTGAAGGTCGAATCTTTTACTATTCTCTCTTCAAATAATTTAAATTATAGTAAAAACAGATTAAATAAATCAATTAACATCGAATGTATTAACCATCAATTATTACTATTAAAGAGTCACACTGTTACTAAGTAAAGATTACTGGGAACTATAGAAGTAAGTTCACTCGTAATCAATCTTTTGGTGCATGTAGTAGAAAACTGAGCACGTCAGAATCGAGGTGAGTTGCTCAAATCATTGTTTTGTGGGGATTACTTCTCTCACTTTTTTATAAAAATAGTATCAGATTGATTTACAAGAGTGGCAGTAAAAAGATAAAAAACGGAAAGGCTTTTTTATCTTTTGCAGGAAAATACCTGCTTATCTTTAACACTCAAAACGTCAATAAAAGGAAGATGGGCAATGAGCGGTACAACACATCAAAACAACTCGGATATTTTCTCAATTGAAAATAAAGTACTAGCCAGAGCTTTTCTCCATAGAAAAGGGTACACCGTAGATTCTACCCCAGCCTCGGAGGAGAAGTTATTGATGCCAACATTTCAACCCAGTGCCATCGAGTTATATAAACTTGGTGTACAACATTATAAGAGAAAAGAATTTCATAGAGCGATCGCTATTCTCGACCAAGCGATAAAAATTTCCCCTGACTATATTAAGGCTTACGCCCTAGAAAGCTTAATCCACACTCAACTAGGAGACTATCAGGCAGTTATTGAAGATTGTACACAGCTTCTGTCTCTAAGTCCTAGCTTTGCCTTTGCTTATGCTAGCCGAGGTTTTGCCTACTCTAGTTTAGGAGACTTCTCAGAAGCGATCGCCGATTATAATCAAGCTGTCAGTCTCAATGCTAATGATCCTAAAGTTTATGCCAACCGAGGTTTTGTTCGCTCTGCTTTAGGAGACTATTTTGGTGCAATTTCTGATTTTCGGCAAGCTTTACAAACTACTCCCCAACCAGCTTCTATTCAACTAAATCGAGGATCTAATTTACACCAACTAGGAAATTGCCTAACTACAACTGAAGATTTAAACCAAGCTTCTCAGAGTGAAACTAGCTTTATAGAGACTTCGACCAAGGCTCATTTACTCAAATCCATCAGAGGTAGGAAAAAGGGAACCGTACAATACTATACGAATCTCCTCAAACTTAATCCTAAACTGCCTAGTATTTACTTAAATCGGGGCAATGCTTACAAAGACTTGGGAGACTACCAGCAAGCAGTTGAGGACTATACCCAAGCTTTGCAGCTTAATTCCCAGTTAGTTGAAGCTTATGTAAGTAGAGGGAACGTTTGTGTTCAACTAGGTGATAAGCAAAAAGCTAGGTCTGACTATAGCCAAGCTCTGCAACTTGATCCGAATAACGCTGCTATCTATTTTAAGCGCGCTGATACCCATTATGAATTAGGAAATTATCGGGGTATGATTGAAGATTATATTTGGGGTTTTCTACTCCAGGGCTATCTTCCCAAGCAGGTGGTAGCAGAATTCTTGACCGTTTCTGCTGTTTCTCTAGAGGAAGCCGTAGCTTAATCCCTTTTTTACCATAAGCATGGCGGTTAAAGTTGTATCTCCCACCCTGAGGAAGGCACAACTTAATTATGGAGATTCCCCTCAGACTCAAACTCAGTGTCAGATAGCGGTGTATGCACCATTTTTTTTCGCCGAGTGAATTTTGGTAATGGGGAATAGAGCAGACCAAATAGTATCAGTTATCCTTAAGCTATTATGAAGCAATGCAGAAATGAGTTGCCCTATAGTTAAGCTAGCTGGCTACCGCCTCTCAGATAAAATTCATGAAGACTGTCAAACCTTGATTTATCGAGGAGTTCGCTCTCATGACGAACAACCTGTAGTGGTCAAACTGCTCAAAAGCGAGTACCCCACTTTCCTCGAATTGATGCAGTTTTGTAACCAATATTTAATTAGTAAAAATCTTGCCCTACCTGGAGTTGTCAAACCTTTGGGACTGGAAAAATATGGTAATGGTTTTGCTCTAGTCATGCCAGACTTTGGTGGCATTTCTCTCAAGCAGGAAATGGAGAAAGACACCTTTTCCCTAGATAAGTTTTTCAGGATTGCTCCTCAGATAGTACAAACCCTAGAAGGGCTTCATCGCCAACAGATTATACATAAAGATATTAAACCACAGAATATTTTAGTTAATCCAGAAACTCTAGAAGTTAAACTGATCGACTTTAGTATCTGCTCCCTTTTACCTAAAGAAAACCAAGCAAGCCAAAATCCCAATCTTCTAGAAGGTACCCTCGCTTATATGTCCCCGGAACAGACGGGACGCATCAATCGGGGTATTGACTATCGCACCGACTTTTACTCTTTAGGAGTGACTTTCTACGAACTGCTAACAGGTCAATTACCCTTTCAGTCTAATGAGCCGATGGAGTTAGTTTACTACCATCTTGCTCAGCTTCCTACTCCTCCAGTCGAGTTGAAAAGCGCTATTCCCCTAGCCGTTAACGATATTGTACTGAAATTGATGGCGAAAACCCCAGAAGAACGCTATCAAAGTGCTGGTGGACTTAAATATGATTTAGAAGTTTGTTATGAGCAATGGCAAACAGGAATAACTAGCCAGTTTACCCTAGGCAAACAAGATATTTCTGAGCAATTCTTTATCCCCGAAAAACTTTATGGTAGAGAAAAAGAAGTCACAACCTTATTGGCAAATTTTGAACAGGTAAGCCAAGGTAGCAGCGCCATGATACTGGTGACGGGTTTTTCGGGAATTGGTAAATCTGCTTTAGTCAATGAGGTTCACCAACCTATTGTTAAAAAGCGAGGCTACTTTATTAAAGGTAAGTTTGACCAGTTCAAGAGTCACATTCCCTTTTTCGCTTTCGTGCAAGCCTTCCAAGACTTAATCAAACAAATACTTTCTGAAAATGCTTATCAAGTAGAAACTTGGAAAAGCAAAATTCTAGGGGCTTTAGGTCAGCAAGCTAGAGTAATTATAGAGGTTATACCAGAACTAGAAGTGTTGATTGGAGAACAGCCTAGGGTTCCTGAAATTTCTGCTAGTGCTGCTAAACAGAGATTCAATCTACTCTTTGGACAATTTATTCGGGTATTTACCAGCCAAGAGCATCCCTTAGTTATTTTCTTGGACGATTTACAGTGGGCAGATTCTACTTCTTTACAGTTAATGCAATTGCTCATTAGTGAAACAGAATCTCCAACTTTGGCTGAAGGCTTATTAATAATTGGAGCTTACCGAGATAATGAAGTTTCTAGAGTTCATCCACTAATACTAGCTTTAGATGAGATTGGTAAGACCAAGGCTAAGGTTAGTTATATGAGTCTGGAAGCTCTAAATCAGTCTTCCTTAAATTGCCTGATTGCCGATAGCTTAAATTGTTCTCCAGAAAAAGCTTTACCTCTAACTGAACTAGTACATCAGAAAACTAAAGGGAATCCCTTTTTTAGTAGAGAGTTCCTCAAATCTCTCTATCAGGACGGATTAATCTTTTTTTCTCACCCTGACTCTCCTCATAGTAAAGGAGGATGGCAGTGCGACATTTCTCAGGTCAAGCTACTTTCTTTGAGTGATGATGTAATTGATTTCATGGCTTCTCGGTTGCGAAAATTACCTGAGAGTACCCAGTCTTTGTTGAAACTGGCAGCCTGCATCGGCAGTCGGTTTGACTTATTAACTTTGGCAATTGTACAAGAAAAATCTCTCTCTGAGACAGCAGCTGATTTGTGGAGTGCTTTACAGGAAGGATTAATTATTCCCCTTAGCAAAGTTTATAAATTTTTTTCACCTACAGAGGCAGAGGAAAGTCTAAACTTAGACTATAACTTATTGAATGACCAATCATCTTCCTATAAGTTTTTGCATGACAGAGTGCAGCAAGCTGCCTATTTTTTAATTCCAGAAAAAGAGAAATTATCAACTCACCTGAAAATTGGACAACTGTTGTTAAGCAATACAACTACTCAAAAACTAGAAGATAAAATTTTTGATATTGTCAACCAGCTAAATAGGGGAATTGGTTCTAAGAATGAGGATTCTCTGATTGAAAATTGTCTACTGAAAAATAATGCTGAGCAGTTAGAGCATTTAGAAGCTAACCCATTAGCTCCTAGGGAGATATATCTCAACTGTTCAGAAGAAAATCTTGCAACAGCTGACAAAATAAAATTGTTTAAATTAAAACTAGCTCAATTGAACTTAATTGCTGGACATAAAGCTAAATCTTCCACAGCCTATGCCATTGCCCTTAACTATTTAAGGGTAGGACTGAGACTGCTAGCTTCAGACAGCTGGCAAAGTCAGTATGAACTAACCTTAGCTTTGCATGAGTCAGCGGCAGAAGCAGCATATCTATCTGGTGATTTTGAGCAGATGGAAAACTTAGCTGAGATAGTGTTGCAACAGACAGAAAAAATATTGGATCAAGTAAAAATTTACGAAATAAAAATTTCCGCCTATCAAGCACAAAACAAACCACTGACTGCCATAAATACTGCAAGAGAAATTTTGCAGATGTTATGTTTTCCTTTACCAGAGGAGCCAGGTAAATTAAAGGTTTTGCTCAATTTAGTCATCACTAAATTAGCATCTATAACAGGTCAAATCGAAGACTTAGACAAGTTACCAGAAATGACCAATCCGGTTAAACTAGCAACCATGGGTATTCTCCTTAACGTAGGTTCTGCTAGCTATTTCGCTGTTCCTAATCTCTATGCCTTAATCGTATTTAAACAAGTTAATCTTTCTATTAAATACGGTAATGTTCCTGCATCTGCCTTTGCCTATGCTACTTACGGATCGATCCTCTGTGGCATAGTAGGAGATATCGATTCTGGCTATCGTTTCGGCCAACTTGCCCTTGACTTGGTAGAACAATTAAATGCCAAAGAAGTAGAGGCTAAGACAATTTTTGTCGTTAATTGCCTAGTTCGACACTGGCAAGAACATCTTCATCAGACTTTACCATCTTTCCAAACTGCATATCAGATAGGAAGGGCAACTGGAGATTTAGAATTTTCCGCCCTTTCTCTCGTCTTATCTATTTCCTACTCCTATTTTAGTGGTATTGCTTTAACCGTAATAGAACGAGAGAGCGAAATATCTGCCCAGTTGATATCTGAACTTAAACAAGAAACAGCACTCTATTCCCACCAACTTTATCGACAAGTACTCTTCAACTTGATGGGATATTCTGACAATCCTTGCTATCTAGTTGGCGATAGTTACGACGAACAAGTAATGTTACCGTTACATCAGCAAGCTAATGATAGAACTGCCCTTTATGGTTTATACTTACACAAAATTATCCTTTGTTATTTGTTTCGCGTTCCCTCTCAATCTGTTAAAAATGCTAAGATAGCTCGTCAGTATTTAGACGGTGGAACAGCGACTTTCAGTATTGTTGTTTTTCACTTTTATGATTCTTTGAGTCAGCTAGAAATTTATGCTTGTGCTAGCAGTTTTGAACAAAAGGCTATTTTAAAACAGGTAAACGCTAACCAGAAAAAGCTCAAAAAATGGGCGTATCATGCTCCCATGAATCATCTACACAAATTTTATTTAGTAGAAGCAGAGCGTCACTGCGTTCTTGGGCAAGATACTGAAGCCATGAACTGTTATGAGCGTGCCATCAATGGAGCAAAAGAACATGGCTTTCTCCAAGAAGAAGCGCTTGCCAATGAGCTTGCTGCTCGATTTTACCTGAATCGCGGCAAAGAGAAAATTGCCCAAGTCTACCTAAATGATGCTTACTACTGTTATGTTCGTTGGGGAGCAAAAGCTAAATTGGAAAATCTAGAAAATGAATATCCTCAACTCCTTGCCCCTATTCTAAATATTCAAAAAACTAACACAGATACAGACAAATCTATTACCGAGATGAATTCTCCCAACTTCACTCTTAGCAAGGTAAATGCTTCAAATTTATTAGACTTAGCCGCAGTAATCAAAACCTCTCAAGCGATTTCTGGGGTAATGTGTCTAGATCAGTTGCTTTCAACTCTACTTCAGTTAGTACTAGAGAATGCGGGAGCTGAAAAATGTACCCTAATCTTGTCCAAAGCTGGCAACTTAGTGATTGAGGCGACAGCGGTAGGGACAGCCTTAACAAATAAATCATCCCCAAAAAACAATATTCTACAGACAGAATTTGCCCCTAGCCTGCTCTCAATTCCCGTTGAGTCTAGTCAGCAAATTCCTATCTCAGTAATTAACTATGTCTGGCGCACTCAAACAACTTTAGTATTGGGAGATGCAACAGCCGAACACACTTTTGCGGCAGATCCTTATATTATCCGAGAGCAACCCAAGTCTCTTCTATGTACCCCAATTATTAATCAAGGAAAGCAAATTGGTATCATTTATCTAGAAAATAATCTGATCAAAGATGCCTTTACAAGTGATCGACTCGCTCTACTGCAACTAATCACTTCTCAGGCAGCAATTTCCTTAGAAAATGCTCAACTCTATGAACAATTAAAAAACTATTCCCATACCTTAGAGGAAAAGGTAGAAGAAAGAACTAAAAAACTGCAAGAAGAAATTTACTCTCGCCAGCAGGTAGAAGATGCCCTACGTCTCTCTGAGGAAAAGTTTTCCAAGGCCTTTCGTTCTAGTCCTGAACCTATTGCTATAAGTACCCTAGAAGAAGGACGCTACTTAGAAGTAAATGAAAGTTTCCTCGAACTATCTGGTTTTACTCGTGCAGAGGTGATTGGTTATACCTCTACTGAGCTTAATATTTGGAGTAACCCGACAGATCGAACTAGACTCATAGAAATTTTACAAGAACAGGGAGCAGTACGTAATCAAGAATTCGATTTTTACACCAAATTGGGCAAATTGAAGAAACTACTCCTTTCTGTTGAGAGGATTGAACTTGGTGGCCAAGTCTGTCTCCTTACTTTAGCTCGAGACATTACTGAACGCAAACAAGCAGAGGAAGCATTAAGAGCTTCTGAACTGCGAGAACGAGAAAAGGCACAACAGCTAGAACTTGCACTAGACCAATTAAAACGGACTCAAACTCAACTAGTTCAGACGGAAAAAATGTCTAGTCTTGGACAAATGCTAGCTGGCGTTGCCCACGAAATCAATAATCCCGTCAGTTTTATCTATAGTAATCTTGACCCTGCCCAAGAATACTTTCAAGGTCTGGTTAATTTAGTTCAAACCTACCAACAAACCTACCCAAATTCCACACCGGAAATTGAGAAAATATCTACCCAGATAGAGTTAGAATTTCTAGTAAAAGACTGGCAAAAACTGATCAAATCAATGCAGGTAGGGGCTGAGCGTATCCGCCAGATTGTTCTCTCTTTGCGCAACTTTTCTCGGCAAGATGGCTCGAAAACCAAACTAGTAGATATTCATGATGGTATCGAAAATACCTTAATGATTTTACAACACCGACTGAGGGCAGTGGGTGATCGTCCTGAAATCAAGGTAATTAAGGAATATGGTCAACTTCCCCCTTTCCAAGGCTACGCCAGTCAGCTCAATCAGGTTTTTATGAATATACTGAGTAACGCCATTGATGCCTTGGACGAGTCAGCCACTAACTTTAAATCAGAACTGACAGCAAACGAGGGAGAAGGGAATCAGCCAAAGATTTGGATTCGCACAGAGACTTTGTTAGATAAATCACCTCCAGAACAGCAACCAATAGTGGAAATGATGCTAGTTAGAATAGCTGATAACGGCTCAGGTATTCCGGAAGAAGTAATTTCTCGCATTTTCGATCCCTTCTTTACCACCAAGCCCTTGGGACGTGGTACTGGCTTGGGGCTATCAATTAGCTACCAGATTGTGGTGGAAAAACACCACGGCCAACTCCGTTGCCTTTCTAACCCAGGGCAGGGAACAGAGTTTATTATTGAACTTCCTGTCCTAAGCCAATCTGTTAATTGATTTCCAGCCCAGGGGCAATATTATTAATTGTTATTTACATAGGTGAAATAAAAGGGATTTTCGCTTTTTGTTTATCCTTAAGGATTAAATTTACAAAATAAACTTGATTTAATTTTGTCATAATTTCCTGATTGTCAACACAACTACTGAACCTATTCTTAAAGGAATGTAAGGAGAAAATAAATTAACAACAAGCTTAAGTGAAACTTAAATCGATCAATAAAAGTTATTTAAAAGAATTAATCTTTAAAGAAATATTAGGACTATATACCAAGTTTAAATTACAAAAATCCCCTCTAAGTAAGCGTTTGAGAGATTATTTTGTAGATATTAGATAATCTAAGTTTGTATTAGAATAATATATCGACTTTTTCCGGTGTAAAATCCCCACTAACCTAATTATTGACCGATTTTTAATTAGTCACTCTAGTTTATCTGCTTAGTCAATATATCGAGATGTCAGTTAAATCTGATACTTATTTTCAAGATAGTAGCTCAGAAACTTGAGGAAAACTTTTCCTTAATTAAAAAGCCAATTTTTGAAAACAACTTGATATCACTATTTTCAAGATAATTGGCAGAATAAATCGGTTAATTTGTTAGATATTTTACATTTTTTCTTTCATCCATCTGTCTAGTTAAAATAAAGGAGATTACATGTCAACAAAACAGATCAAAGCTTTTTATAAAAGGCTAGCAACGGACGAAGCTTTTCAAGCCAAGCTCAAAAAGGCTAGAACTCAGGAAGAACGCTGCTCCATTTG
Organism: Coleofasciculaceae cyanobacterium; assembly: GCA_049683475.1. GTDB lineage: Bacteria > Cyanobacteriota > Cyanobacteriia > Cyanobacteriales > Coleofasciculaceae > JBAUJE01. Next base: position 20,888 of record JBAUJE010000438.1, read on the forward strand.
GCAGAAAGCTGGCTATTATTTTACCCAGGAAGAGCTAGAAGATTACACTATTCAATGGTTAGAATCTAGTTTGGCTGAAGACGATTTCATCGAGCTAGACGAAAAGGAAACAGAAGCCATTGTGGGTGGGACAATCTTTCCTTTACCAGAAAACGGCAATCCAGAAGAAAATTGGTTGCCTATACAACCGATGTATGGAGTTATCTGGCCTCCTGAAGATGAGATTATGCCCATCTGCAATTGCACCCAAATTCAACCTATTTATGGAATTGTCCGCATAGATGATATAGGGTAAGGAACAGAAAAGTTTTTTTATGGGTATTGCAGACAATAACTAGCGGCGTGAAATAGTACAACCATTACCCAGGGCTAATCTATGACATATCAAAGAATTAGTTATGCTGTTTGGGAAATTACACTCAAGTGCAATTTAGCCTGTCAACACTGTGGTTCTCGCGCTGGTAAAGCACGGGCTAAAGAACTTTCTACAGCAGAAGCCCTAGAGATGGTCAGACAACTGGCAGAAGTAGGTATTAAAGAAGTTACCTTAATTGGGGGTGAAGCTTTTTTACGTCCTGACTGGCTAGAAATTAGCCAAGCTATTACTAAAGCTGGCATGGTTTGTGGCATGACTACCGGTGGTTACGGCATTACCTTAGAGACAGCAAGCCGCATGAAGGAAGCTGGCATTAAAGTTGTTTCCGTTTCAGTTGATGGGTTGGAAGCAACTCACAATAGATTACGTGGTCGAAATAATTCCTGGCAATGGGCATTTGAAACCATGAATCATTTCCAACAAGTTGGTATTTCCTTCGGCTGCAATACCCAAATTAATCGACTTTCAGCACCGGAACTCCCCCGCCTTTATGAGTTGATTCGTGACGCGCGAGCAAAGGCTTGGCAGATTCAGTTAACTGTACCTATGGGCAATGCTGCTGACAACAGTGACATTCTCCTACAACCTTATGAGCTATTGGATTTATACCCAATGATTGCTCGTCTAGTTAAGCGTGCCAAACAAGAAGGTGTGCGGGTGCAGCCAGGTAATAACATTGGCTATTATGGACCCTACGAGCGATTGCTGCGGGGAGGAAGTGCTTGGTCATTTTGGCAGGGATGCAACGCCGGACTGTCTACTTTGGGTATTGAAGCAGATGGAACCATCAAAGGCTGTCCCTCCTTACCCACTTCTGCCTATGCTGGAGGAAACATCCGAGAACATTCACTGCGCCAAATAATCGAAGAAACAGAAGAATTACGGTTTAACCTAGGAGCAGATACTCCTAAAGGCAAAGAACACTTGTGGGGTTTTTGCCAAACTTGTGAGTTTGCCGAACTTTGTCGCGGCGGTTGTAGTTGGACTGCTCACGTCTTTTTCAATCGTAGGGGAAACAACCCTTACTGTCACCATCGTGCCCTTACTCATGCTAAGGGAGGTATACGGGAGCGAGTTACTCTCAAGCGAGCAGCTGAAGGTAATCCTTTTGATAATGGGGAATTCTCTTTAATCGAAGAGTCAATTGCTGCCCCCTGGCCGGATAACGATCCGCTGCACTTTACAGCCGAGAGCATTGAGTGGACAGAAAGTTGGCAAGATAGGGGGAGTAGTAATGGGGTAATGGGGTAATGAGGTGATGAGGTAATGGGGTAATGAGGTAATGGGGAGGTGAAGATAGATAATTTTCATCAACATTCTGTCAAAACGTCCCATTTGTCCCCTCACTCCCTCACTCCAGACTTCCTTAACGAAGTCCCATGATTCCCTAGACAAATTAGTACAATAGATAGCAGTAGTTTCATCAAACCAGTTAACTGGTTTAGTTAGCCTATCGAAACCGTCTACGGCAATCTTAAAGGTCTAAAGTCAAGCCAACTTAAGCAGCTAAAACGTTTGTACCAGCAGCGCTTACCAGGCGATCGCTTGACTACAGCAGAATTTGCCCAGCGCCTAGCAGCCATTAGCACTGACATTAAACAACCGTTGTGTGCCTACATTAATCGCCGAGGGCAAGTGATTCGGGTGGGTATTGGCACTCCCTCTCAGACGAGAATCCCTCCCATGGAGTTACCCCGCTACGGTGCAGAAAGATTGTGCGGAATTCGCTGTATTGCCACTCAGCTTAAGTCAGAAACACCAAAGCAATCTTGCCTAACTGCCCTAGCAATTCAGCGACTAGATGCCTTGGTTGTTCTGACTACTACAGGTTCAGGATTTGAACGGCGGGGTGGTGGTGCTACAGGTTATGTCCAAGAAACTTATCTAGCTCACCTGCTACCTCCTAGTGAGCAAGAACTACAAATTACTAGCGACGAACACACGCCTAATTTTGGACTGAATTGGACCCTCTCACCAGCATTAAGTTTGGACGTTCTCTCTCAGCAGGATTTCCTGGACTTAGTGGAAGGACTAGAAGAAGAGTTCCGCCGACAGTTTATTGTTCAACACCTAGACGCTCGCGATATTGAGCAAGATCGGGTGCTGATTGTTGGTCTGATGACTAATGAAATTACTCTAGAACTCTTTGAAGACGGTCTTGCAGAAATTGGACGATTGGTAGATACTGCTGGGGGAGAGGTCTTGCAGACAATACAGCAAAAGCGATCGCGCCCTCATCCTCAGACGGTGGTTGGTGCCGGTAAAGTTGATGAAATTGCCCTGATAGTGCAAACTATCGGCGCTAACTTGGTAGTGTTTGACCGTGATCTCTCACCGGCACAAGCTCGTAATCTAGAATCTCGACTCGGTGTTAGTGTTGTAGACCGCACCGAGGTAATTTTAGATATCTTTGCTCAACGCGCTCAATCTCGTGCTGGTAAATTGCAGGTAGAACTTGCCCAACTTGAATACATGCTTCCCCGCCTCACAGGTCGCGGTAAAGCCATGTCACGTTTAGGTGGTGGTATTGGTACCCGCGGTCCTGGTGAAACTAAGCTAGAAACTGAACGTCGGGCTATTCAGCGCCGCATTGCTAGGCTGCAACAGGAAGTTAACCAGTTGCAAGCCCATCGAGGACGGATGCGGCAAAAACGGCAAAAGCACGACATTCCAACCGTTGCTGTAGTTGGTTATACCAATGCTGGTAAATCTACCCTATTAAATGTATTAACCAACGCCGAGGTTTATACAGCAGACCAGCTATTTGCCACCTTAGACCCCACCACACGCCGCCTGACAATTCCAGATGCCCTCACAGAGGAACCAATTTCGATCCTCTTGACTGATACCGTTGGCTTTATTCACGAATTACCACCACCTTTAGTAGACTCCTTCCGTGCCACCCTCGAAGAAGTCACAGAAGCCGACGCACTGCTCCATGTTGTGGACTTATCCCATCCGGCTTGGCAAAGCCATATTCGCTCTGTAATGTCTATTCTGGGGGAAATGCCGGTAACACCAGGTCCAATACTAGTGGCATTTAACAAAATCGATCAGGTCGGGAGTGAGAATCTCGCACTAGCTCAAGAGGAATTTCCTCAAGGAGTGTTCATTTCAGCCAGTAAGCGTCTGGGATTAGAAACTTTACGGCAGAAACTAGCTCAACTGATTAATTATGCGATCGCACCCCATTAAATAAGAATACAGAAGCCAGAATCAAAATATCCCGCTCAGCAGAAGACGATTAAGCCCTCATCTATATGTTTATATGTTCCCTCTCATCTTTCAACCTGCTAGATACTCCCGTTAGAGTTTGCTAGAACTTAACGGCGAGTTCTTTACAGATTGGGTTGACCAAAACTAATGGGATTCAAGCCCCGTCCTTCTAGGACGGCTTTTTATTTGGTTCTGGCAACTTAGCGATAAAGCTTCTAATCAGCTCCGACTGGTTCATGCCACGCCTAGTGGCTTCCTCTATAAGCTGTTGTTTCTCGTATTCAGTAACTCTTAAAAATATTTTCTCAGTTTTCATAGTTTTGTCCTGTCATATAGATATACATCTAGTATAATCTAAACAAGGAGGACAGCCAGATGAAAGCACGTTATCGCTACAGAATCTACCCATCGCCAGGACAACAAATGGCACTCGCCAAGTTGTTCGGGTGTTGCCGAGCAGTCTTTAACGATGCTTTAGCTTTCTGTGTTGAGCAGTATCAAAAAGGAGAGAAAAAGCCCAAGAATGGAGAGCTTCAGAAGCGGTTCATTACCCAAGCCAAGAAGACATTAGAGCGACATTGGTTGTCTGAAGTTTCTAACATCCCACTACAGCAATCTCTTAACGACTTAGAACAGGCTTACCAGAATTTCTTCAAGTCTTGTAAGGGACAGAGAAAGGGTAAACCCGTTAGACCGCCAAGGTTTAAGAAACGCCGTGCCAAACAGACGGCAAGGTTTAGGCGGGGTGGTTTCAAGGTCGGTCAAAAACTTAAGCTAGCTCGTATTGGTGAAATCAAGGTTGCTTGGTCAAGACAGTTGCCGGCCGTTCCATCATCAGTCTCCATTATTAAAGACGCGGCTGACAGGTACTTCGCTAGTTTTGTTGTCGAGATTGAGCCGCCGACCCATCCGGAATCGGATTCCGGATGGAAAGCGGCGGTGCATTCCGCACCAGAAGTTTTGCCTAAAACCGATAAATCGGTAGGGATAGACCTGGGCATCACCACCTTTGTGCGATTCGTCGGCTAGAAACCAGCCCACACAAGGGTTTGGGGGATTAGCCGCTAGGTCATATTGTACCTTGACAACTTGATAGACATGAAGGTGAGAGGAAGTATCCTAGAAAACTCAAGTCCTTTCCCACAAGTGCAGTGGTGAAAGCACTTCCCCTACGGTAGCGACTAGCCATCAATCCGTAAAGCGGGGATGAAAGGAGGTAAAGCTAACAGCCTAAGTTGGTTCCCTTCGAGCAAGAACCCATGAGAAACGAAAGTGAAGACACATTTAAAACATCGTCATGATGAACCAGCGGAATAAGGCTTTTACGCTGGAGCCAAAAGGCAAAGGATAAGGAGATGGCAGTAGAAGTATGACCATCATGCGCTTCCAATAAACCCGGTGTACAGTGTCGCTCTAAAGGTTCAACCAATGTCTATCAGGAACGATGTAACCTCTCGTTTGCCCTCAGGAGGTCGAATACCTGAGTAGGTGCTAACCGTATGCAGCGAGTAGGAAAGATTGAGTCAGAAGCGAATGCCTTGCTCTAATGGCAAGGATATGCAGACAGACTCACGGTGATTTGGATGATAGAGGTTCAAGTCGTAATGAAAATGTCAAAAGCACGGGGTTTTTCCCCGATGATTGAATGGAGGACGATATCCTGGCACAAGCTAGAGCGTAAAGTTCTTAAGTTACAAAAGCGCATCTATCAAGCCTCTCAACGTGGCGATGTGAAGTTAGTTCGTGGACTCCAGAAGATATTAATGAAGTCTTGGTCAGCAAGAGCTTTATCGGTTCGTAAAGTTTCCCAGGATAACCAAGGGAAAAAGACGGCAGGTGTGGACGGGCAAAAGAGCCTGACCCCAAAGCAACGTCTTACCCTAACAGGTCAATTAAAACTGGGGGCTAAGGTCTGCCCAACTAGGCGAGTATGGATTCCCAAGCCTGGAACGGAAGAGAAGCGACCATTAGGAATACCAACGATGAAAGACCGAGCCTTGCAAGCATTAGTCAAACAGGCGCTAGAACCAGAATGGGAAGCGCGATTTGAACCTAACTCATACGGGTTCAGACCAGGAGTGCGATTCGTTGGGTAGAAACTAGCCCTGAAATG
>JBAUJE010000439.1:0-1955 GCA_049683475.1 Coleofasciculaceae cyanobacterium
TATTGATCTAGGCAGGTTAAAGACTAATTACTCTTCTCTTCACTAGGTAATTTCATCAGCTGCCTCTGGGTCAAAGACTCAACTAAATACAAAGGCATTTTGTCTTGAGAGAGAAATTGAGCATAGGACGCACTCAAGTAAGGCTCATATTCTAACTGACTAGCAAGATAAGTTTGAAAAAATGCCACACTCAAAGCTTTCATATAGTCAGCAGCAATCAGAGGATCAGGGCCAATTACCCGCTCAGGTAAAGGTATCCCCCCAGTAGAGGGTGCCAAGGTAGAAAAATGAGTTCCTTTCCTCAGCAGAACCAGATACTTATTAGGAATATTTAGCCAAGTGAAAGGTTTAATTTGTTCTGGTAAAGCTGGCGCTACTGTATCGTCACTACCAGACACCAGCGTTGTCGGGACTTGAATATTACCAAACCCTGATTGGCCAAAAAGTTCACTACCGATGGGGTTGATAGCCAGTATCCCCTTAACTCGTTCATCCTTCAACGGATAATCCTCTATTGGTAACTTGATGGCAATGCACTGGAGTAAGAGTGACAAATTCAAAGTATCGTTCAACTGGCCACAATCTTCTTGTAATTGCTCGAAATTAAATTTTGCTCCAGCCAAGGCCAAAGCTGTGTAACCCCCAAATGATTGGCCAATTACTCCCACGTTTTGCAAATTCAGCTGAGAGCTAAAAGATTTCTCTAACTCATCAAGCAAGAATTTTATATCTAAAGGTCGATCCAGTAACTCACGAGGGGAAGTTACCTCGCTGGCAAAACCATTAAGTAAAGCCTCTATTTGACCCGCATTACTACCGGGATGTTCTGGTACAGCTACAGCAAATCCATAAGAAGCTAGGTGTTTAGCTAAATAGGCAAAAGTTTCACGTTCAGAACCAAGTCCATGGGAGATAACGATTACTGGTACTGAGATGCTATTAAGTTGTTGAGGTAAATAAAGATCAACCGGAAAACTACGCCTACGGCTAACGTCATTAAGGGTAATTGTCTGCATAGAATAACCTACCGTTCCCGGTTCCCGCAGTTCCGGAAATTCAGAAAAACCTGTTGGATCTTGAGCAGTTTCTAAGATTGGCCTCATCAACGACTTGCGGCTTTCAATTTGAGCAAAAGCCTCCGCTTGAGAGTTTTCCTCGACCGCAGCGATCGCTACTTGGGTTTCTTGAATCAGCTTTGATAGTTCTTCAATCAGCTCAAAGGCGCGTCCTGAGTTAACTCGGATACCATAGGTGGGAAACTCCCGCAGCACATTTAGAAGAGTCAAACCTTCCCGACGGGCAGACGCTTTAATTAAAGATGCCCTAATCGCAAAAAAACCCGGTTGGCGGGCCTTAGTTTCAATAATTTCTCCTACCCTATCGAGGATAATTTCTCCCTGAGGCGAATAAAGAAATTGAGCAATCATCACTGGTGTAGCGTCAACAGGAGTGACTAAGGCGGTGCGGAGCCTTTCTAGTTGTTCAGGCTCTACTAAACCAGCATAAAAAGCTAACTCTGGCTCAATTATGCCCTCAGCAGCATAAACTTCTAAAGCAGAGATAGGCAAGGAAAATTCCAAAGGTCCAAAACCTACATAAATCTTCTCAGCTCCTTGAGCAGGAAGAGGCTTTACCACTGGGCTTAGCAAAATGCCCAAATTCAATAGGGCAATTCCTAAACCCGTAGATAGCTTACCCCGGCCGAACCCTGAAGCCCTCGCTGTCAACTCAGAGTGGTGCACCCTTAGGTCAGGATTCCTTGAGCTGAAATCATGCTTATTCAGTCTGGAGTTAATGTTCATCAAAAATGTGAATTGTTAAATTGTTAAATTATTAATTCTTTATATAAAGGAAACAGGGAATAGTGGACAAGAATTAGCACAAACAGCAATGGAAAAGTACCCTTGCAAGAAGTCTATTTTTTGCCTAATCTCTTCACCCCCCCCATCTCCCCC
>JBAUJE010000440.1:0-3454 GCA_049683475.1 Coleofasciculaceae cyanobacterium
ACTTTCTGGATCTGAATAAGTACTTGCCCATTCTGCTGCTTTTGCAAAGGATTGTTGGGCAGCTTGTCCGTCACCAAGAAATAGTAGTTCATCAATTCCTTTGTAACGCCAAACATAATAAGATTTGTCTGGAGTCTGGGGCGACATAGATTTTAAGCCTTTTTCCATGAGGGCTACTGACTTTTCTGGTTGAGCTGCGTACATGGAAATACTGGTAGAAAGGGGGAGGTAGGCTTCCAAGAAACGGGGGTCACGGTCTATGATGATTTGGAAGTAGTCGGGGGAGAGGGCATAACCAGTTTGTGAGCGAGCCTGATTATCGCCGAAGTATTGGAGGAAGTTGAGAAAAACCCAATCTGAGAGTAGGTTGTCGAAGCCGAAGGCTGGTATTTTCTCAAGTAGGTTAAGGCGTAGTTTTTCTAGCTTTAATTCTTTTTGTAGGGCTGAGGCTGTTGGGGTTTCGGTTTTATTTCTGAGGGTTTGGAGTTGAGGTAGTTGTAGTAGTACTACTGCGGTAGCTGACCAGAGGGCGATGATGGATATTACTATTGTTTGTCTCTGGTTGTGAGGGAGTTGCCAAGGCATAAATTAGTTAATGAAATGGGGAGTATATTAAGAGAATAAAATATTGCCAGGGTGATTTTGCGTTGATTTTTTTACTAGCCCATAAAACAGGAACAAAGGTTATTTTAGTCAAGTTTATAGAAAGATGATAGCTTTCGGTCAAGAATTGGGTAATTTAAGATTAGTGCTTTGACAACACCATGGAAACTTCTGGTACTACTGCTGATTGTTATTGGCAATATCTTAAAAGTGCTTGTCTGAATCTCGACTCAGATTTGTCTTCGCATATTGCTGCAATCCTTGAATCTACTTCTTGGGACAATCCTACTTCTGCTCTAGATTTAAATAACTGTGCAGTAGTAGCACTGGTTGAAGCAGAAAACTGCCAAGACTTCTCATTACGTGGTATGTACCTGGAGATGGCTTTTGATGCTTTGAGCCAGGGAGTGGAGTTGTACAGTCATCCCCTTTGCGCTAGCCATCTGGCTTTGGTGCTGGCGATGACAGGAGAATCAGATCGAGCAATCCAAATAGCATCGCACAGTTTGATCAACTCTCTAGCGCCAGCTCATGTCGAGGAGCGAGCAATTTCCTCTGGTCTAGTTTATGTAGCTCCTATCACAGGTTTGAGTAATAGTAGGGATGAAAAACTAGCTCAAATTCTGCACAGTAAAAATGGTTATTCTCAAGCTTTGCTTTTACTAAGCGAAGTTTTATGCCGTTCCCTACTAGTTTTTTATAATTCATCGGGACTTCGCTTTTTACATCTTGCTGCTCAACTTTCTCCTCAATCTGCTGCGATTAATTTAAAGTTGGGTATTTCTAGTCTGGTTAATCATCAGTTGGAAGGACTTTTATATTTAAATCGTGCCAGACAGATAGCACCAGATTCTGCAACTATTCTGCAAGCTTTATACATAGCTTACCGAGACATGGGACAAAAAGAAACGGCTTCTTTCTGGATGAGTATGGGTCGTGATTTCAGTCCTAATAATTCCCGTTCTCTAGATTGGCGATGGACTGATTTGGATGTAGATAGTTTAATAAGTTATGTGCCTTTTGAAAATTATTTACTTTTAGCAGTTGAGCCAAGTTTTCGTAGCATAGTAACTAGTGTGCTGATTGCTGAGGGAGATTGGTTTGAAAAAGAAATGGAATTTTGGCGCAACTGGATTAAACCTGGAATGACTGTTATTGATGTTGGGGCAAATGTGGGAGTATATGCATTTAGCGCTGCACAAAGGGTAGGAGTTGATGGTTGTGTATTAGCTATCGAACCATTTTCTGGTTGCGTTCGTAGTTTGCAAGAAACCTGTAGGGTTAACGATTTAAGTTGGGTAAAAGTTTGTGCTGGTGCAGCAAGCGATCGCAATGGTAGAGTTAGACTTGCTCTGTATGGTGCTAGTGAACTTAATGAAATTATTTCTAGTGAGGCAGAAGCAACAGTTAGGCAAGGTAATTTTGAGGAAGTTCCCTGTTTCACTCTCGATAGCTTGATTGAGCAAGAAAATGTTAGTCAGGTAGATTTATTAAAAATTGATGCAGAGGGTCATGAACTACAAGTTTTAGGGGGAAGTGAAAGGATTTTAAGAGAGTTTAACCCAGTGATTTTATACGAGAATATTGCCGGGAGTAAAGGTAGTAACTCAGTTGTTGCTGACTTTCTTAAGTCTAAAGGGTATCAATTGTTTCGCTATCAGCCTTACTTAGAGCAATTGATTCCTATCGCTTCTAGTGAAGATTTACAGGGAAGACTAAATATAATTGCTGTGCCTCAAGATAAAAACTCAGCAGTTAGTGCTTAAACTATAAATGATTTTTAGATAAACAATTAAATTTTAGGATTATAAAATGTCGGTTTTCCTTCCCAGTTTAAAGCAAAGTGGTCACTTAGATAGGATTCACCTAACTATCTGTAATGTTGGTTCTCGTAAAGTAGGAACTGGAGATGACTATGCTAGTAGTGGTTGGGGAATATTTGCACCTAAGTTAACTATCTATGGATTCGATGCTGATGCAGACGCTTGCGATGCGGCTAATGCTGATCTTGAAGCTAGACAAGTTAATTGGACTGAAAAACATATTCCTTTGGCGTTAGGGAATTCGGTGGGAGAATCTACACTTTATGTCACCCAAAATCCTATGTGTAGTTCCCTATATCCACCCAACGAGCCATATCTAGGTAGATTTGCAGGACTACCGGAATTAGTTAATTTAGATTTTACTGTAGAACTTGAAACGACTACTTTAGATACTTTTTGTCAAGAGGAAGGAATTAACGAAATTGATTTTTTACAAGTTGATGTTCAGGGTGCAGAACTCCAGGTATTAGAAGGAGCTTCTAATATCTTAGAAAAAAGTATTTTAGCTGTGCAAGTTGAAGTTGAATTTTCTCATTTGTATGTAAATCAACCTTTGTTTACTGATGTAGATATCTATCTCAGAAAACAAGGTTTTACTCTATTTGATTTAACTAAAGCTCACCGTACTCGTATTGATTCACCCATTGTATCTACAGCTCGCGCGGGACAATTACTTTGGGGAGACGCTTTTTACTTCCGTGATTTAATTGGAGAGGATGTTAGTCCGTCACTAAAGAAGCCAGAGCAAATCTTTAAATTAGCTTGTATGGCTGATGTGATGAATTTCCCTGACTATGCTCTAGAATTGCTAGAGTATTTGACTTTGCACTATGGTAGTGATGCTAAATATAATTTTGCCGATAATATAGTTGAAAGTTTATCTCAATTTCCTGAGCTGGCGAAACAAGGTTTAGGTACTCTGGCTGTTGTCGATAAGATTAAAGACTATGTTAGTGATAAAAATTTGAGTTTAAAGAGTCAATAAAAAAACAAGACAAACAAAATTATTATTAAGAATGAAGCTACAG
>JBAUJE010000441.1:0-22898 GCA_049683475.1 Coleofasciculaceae cyanobacterium
TATAGCACCACGCGTTAATGTTAGGACATTTCTATACTCTCAAACTCAGCCACAGCTTACTGTTGCCTATTGCCTGTTGCCTGTTCCCTAGCGCGTAGCGCTATAAATACGCACTAGCTTACCTAGATAAAATCGCAGTACTTTAAGTAACCAATTGCTCAATCTCTTCTACACCTGTAGGTAATTGAGCAGTTAGTACCTCGCTACCCGTCCCTGTCACCAACACATCATCCTCAATGCGAATACCCCGAACATCGCTAAATTGAGCTAATTTATCCCAATTAACAACATCTCGATATTTTTCCCTAAACTCGGGGTTATTGAGTATAGCTGGTACTTGATAAAACCCTGGTTCTATGGTGACAACCATTCCCGGTTGCAAAGGTCGATTGAGCCGTAAAAAACTTAAACCAAAACGCTCACTCCTTACTCTTCCTTCTTGGTAACCAGCCAAATCTCCTAAATCTTCCATGTCATGGACATCTAAGCCGAGCAAATGACCAACACCGTGGGGGAAAAAGAGGGCGTGAACATCCATTTCCACTAAGTCTGATACTTGTCCGCGCAAAATACCTAGATCTACTAATCCCTGGGTAATTACTTCTGCTGAGAGTAAATGGATATCAAGGTACTCTACACCAGGGCGAACTTTCTCAATACAAGCATCATGAGCTGCTAAGACTAGGTTGTAAATCTGGCGTTGAGTAGAGGAGAACTTGCCAGCAACAGGCCAAGTACGGGTGACATCGGAAGCCCAACCCATTGCTGTTTCGGCACCCACATCTGCCAGTAATAAGTCTCCTGCTTGTAGTTGGTGAGAATACTCTTGGTTATGCAACACTTCACCATGAACCGAGATAATGCCAGCATAGGCATTAGTCATATTATGGGCAATAATTACCCCTTCCATGGCTGCACGAACTTCTGCTTCTAGGGAGGTATTCTTCGTTGCTTTCATTCCCGCTTGGTGAGCTTCTATCGTTACCTTAGCCGCTTTTCTTAATTCTGAAAGAGCCGCTTCATCATTGCATAATCGCAGAGAAACAATTGCTTTGACCAGCTCTCGATCAACACCTTCTGAAACGCTGGCTGGAGACACAGAACGATTGAGCAGCTGAGTTTGTTGCCAAAAAGTCATGGCATCCTGAACAGCAATGGTAGCAGCATCCTCGGTACGTGATGGTAACTTAGATAAGGGAAAAGCGGCATCCGCTCCAATCCATTGGGCAATTTTCTTCCTTTTGGGGGTTTCCCCATGCCAAAGAGCATCACTAGGAGATGCCTCATCCATAAACAGTTCTAGCTTGCCATCCTTGAGGTAAATTACCGCATTTTTGAGGGGTAGACCGGCAAAGTAGAGAAAGTGGCTACTAGCACGAAAGGAAAAGGTATTGGCGGGGAAATTACGCGGACTCGGACAACCAGACCAGAGAATTACTGGAAAGTCAACTAACTGTGCCAGACGTTGTCTCCTGCTATGCAGAGTAGCTCTCAGGTAACTGTAATCGCTTTGATTGTCCATACCTGTATAAGGTAGAATGAGCCACTCAAGAGTAGCAATAATTACTCGACATCATCATCATCCGTGGTGTCTATTCCTTCCTGTTGATATTTCTGTTCCGCTTCAGATAGGGGTTTTTCTGAACCTTTATTTTCTGTCTCTTGCTCAATAACTTGAGATGGTTCTGTTCCCGTTTCTGACTGTCGGCAAGCCGTTATTGTTAATCCACTGCTAAATAGTAATAAGCTCAGAACAGAAAGTTTGAGCCAAATGGGTTGTATAGATTTCCGATTTGCTTCAGACATCAGCAAGCTAGGAACTTCAACATTTAAGATCTGAATATCTAGATGCTGACAATACTCAAAAGTTCCCCTCCTCTAGCCAGAGCCTTGAAGCTATTTGGACAGAAGCTAGTTGAAAGACTATGCTACTCTCATTTGTAATTTGTCCAAGGTCTGGTTGTTGAAAGGATTCGGAGGAGCTATCAGAGTTTTCAAAGCTATTAGTTGTACTGTCAAATAGTCCTCCTCTTCTGATTAAGACTCGTTTCATTTCCTGAGAAATACCTAAGTTATTGGCAAACTGGGCATTTTCTACGTTTGCTCCTCTCAAGTCTGTATCTGACAGGTTAGCACCCATTAGATTGGCACCGCCTAGTTCAGCAAGACTCAAGTTAGCTCCTTTGAGATTAGCGTTACCCAAGTTAGCCAGACAGAGATTGGCAAGGCTAAGGTCAGCATGACTCAAGTCAGTTCCATCGAGTTCAGCGCCAGTTAAGTTAGCGCGGATCAGATCAGTTCCCTTCAAATTGGCGCGGATCAGGTTAGTATGGCTGAGATTAGAGTGGATGAGGTTGGCACCTTCTAAATCGGCAAGACTCAAATCTGCTCCTCTGAGATTAGCTCGCCTCAGTTTTGCCCCATTCAGCTTGGCTTCACCCAAGTCAGCTTGGCAGAGTTCAGCACTATCGAGGCTAGCATCTCTCAGGTCAGCACCACCTAAATAGGTACGAAGGAGATGAGAACCTTTCAGGTTGGCACCTTTTAGATTGGCATTACCTAAATTGGCGCTCCTCAGTTTAGCATTGCTTAAGTTAGCAGAACACAGCAAGGCACCGCTGAGGTTAGCTCCCCTGAGGTCAGCACCACTAAAATTTGCACCACAGAGGTTGACATCACTAAGATTCGTGTCGCTGAGGTTGGCACCGTCCAAGGCGGTATTATCGAAGTAGGCACCTCTGAGGTTAGCTCCTCTGAGGTTGGCACTTCTCAAGTCCGTATTGCTCAAATTAGCATTGCAGAGTTCTGTTCCTCTAATATCTGCCCCCCTGAGGTTGGCACCACAGAGATTGGCTCCCTTCAGGTTGGCACCTCTTAGGTCAGCTTCAACTAGGTTGGCATTATTCAGATCAGCCTGACTCAGATCAGCCTGGGCAAAATCTTCTCCTAGATTCAGGCCAGCAATTGTTGCTAGCTCCGTTAGGTCATCTGTCTCTGCTTTGACAACTTGCTGAATTAAAATTCGCAGTTCCTGTAGTGAATTGTCAGTCATACTGCAACTCCGCTCGACTTATATAAGGCTTGAACTTTGGTTCTAATAAGCGTTGGATAATTAGTCTGTCTAATACTGCCCTTTTATTACGACTCAGGTTAAGAGGCCACAATCCCTGAGCATCCGTTAGACAAATATCTCGTCTGTTTACTTGAAACGTCGCTTCTACACGACATGGTAAGGAGAGTACGTTTAATGTCGCTAACTTTACCCTATTTAATAGACCACTCAAAACTGGACCACCTTTTTCTTGTTCAAAAATCCAGGTGGGATTTTCTTCTGAAACTATGGTTGATATATGACAGACATTCAGCTTACTTTCTTCTGAACTTTGCTCTTTAGTAAAATTTGCTTGATCTGGATTTTTATCGTTTTTGATATTTAGATCAGCTAAAGGAGAATCTCTTCTTTTTTGTGCGGCAATTACTTGATTTTCTTGCCTGTGATCGGGAAGGGTAAGTTCACACGAACCCACCAAATCTCGTGACTCGTAGGGAATTTCACCACCCTCCAACTTAAGCCTCAACTCTCCCCCCCTTAAACCAAACCTGATGCGACCTCTCTTGAGTGATTCCCACTGTTCGTCAAATTTAATGGTCAAGCGTAGTTCAATCTGCTGTTTGTAGGCAGGCTTTTGCCAAAACTCGAAAGTTTCATTGCTCTCTGCCTGAACGGGAATTCCTTCTAGCTTCATGCACAGGCAACTAGGATATTCATTCTCAGGCTCTCGTTGAGGCGGGTTTGAAAAGGAGGATTGCATTACCTGTTGTAATTCACTATTACCTTATAAAGGTACATGAGATAGTAATAGGTTAGCGTGTATTGTCCTCAATATTTATTTATACTTATCATTTAACTTGGTTTTAGAGATATTTATAGCAATTTTCATTTAAGTAAGGTAAATTTAGTTTTCTGAGCTACTCCCTAAAATTGAGGGCTTTATAGATCATCAGATAGAAAAGCGCGCTCAATAAAGTACAGCTTCATCGAAGCGCTAAGCTTGTACTAGATGAACTCTTAAAGATTGCCCCGCGACGAACCAAGTCATTTTTGGTTTTTTCCGAAATTCCGAAAGTTCCAGCAAACTGAGCTATCTCTACGTTCGCGCCCATCAATTTACAGTCACTGAGATTAACATCCCAAAGGATAGCACCACTTAAGTCTGCACCACTGAGATTAGCGTTGTTGAGATCGGCACCACTAAGATTAGCACCACTCAGGTTAGCAAGGCTTAGATCCGTAAAAATGAGTTCGGCTTGACTTAAATTAGCCGCTCTCAGGTCGGCAAAAATCAGATCAGCAAGGCTCAAGTCAGCACGGATTAAAGAGGAACGGCTTAACTTAGTACGAATTAGATTGGCACCACTGAGATTGGCACCACTGAGATTAGTACCACTGAAATTAGCACCACTGAGATTGGCACCACTGAGATTAGCACCACTGAGATTCGCTTCTGTGAGCTTTGCTCCCCTCAAATCAGCAAAGCTAAGGTTAGCCAGACGGAGGTTGGCTCTAATTAAATTGGCACGTCTCAGATTAGCTTTTTCTAGTTGAGCATTCTCTAAGTCAGCACTACTAAGATCAGCATTACTCAAGTCAGTATCAGCTAACTTGGCATCATTCAAACAAGCTCTGTTGAGAACTGCCCCCTTCAGTGTAGAACCACTCAGGTTAGTTAGCTCTAGTTGAGCAAGTGTCAAGTTAATACCCTTGAGTTCGGTATCTCTGAGATCTAAACCAGCCAAGTCATGGGTAATATTAAGTCCGGCAATTTTGACTATCTCATAAATATTGTCTGTCTTGGCTCTTATCACCTTATCGATAAGATCTTGCAGTTGTTCGAGGGCTACTTCCTCAGTCATATCAACTTTCTGGCAAGGTAATCTAATTAGAATTGGAATTAGCTTATTAACTCTAAACTAATCTAATTTACTCTCACTTTCCCCTTTCACTATTTTTACCAAAACGGGCATCTTGCAAAGCACTACCCACACCCTGAATTACGCCGCGAATAACTAAACCAATTGCTCTACCAACTACTTGTGTCAGAAAGTAAACCACGCCACTACCAACCCAGGCTACGCCGGATCTTAGTCGGGGTGCGATCGCATCTCTTGTCTCATAGGCTAAGGTAACGGCTAATCTAATTCCTCCTAGCTGCTCTAATTCTTGGCGACGGGGAGCATAGATTGAGGTTTTTTTAATGCCAGCGTCGTTTAAAACCAATAGATCGTAGCGACTCTCAAAAATTGCAATCGGTTCGCTTATTAATCTCATCTGGCGATACTTCCAGGATAAGTTGTTGCGAAATCTAGCAATCTCTCGTGACGAAATTAGGCATTTGTCATAAAAACTCTGCTTAATAGTTTCTAAATCTGCAAATTTATTTAAAAGGGGCTGAGTTACTGCATTAGCTACTTGAATTATCAGATTATTAAGTATAATTTCTGAGCGAACCATTGCCTCAGGAGTGTGGGCTGGATAGGCAACGTTGTCAATAGTTAGAGCTGTTTCAAATAGACGGTGGGACAACAACTCAACAACTAAAGGAATTTTCTCAAGAATAGACTCTTGAACAGCAAAGGCATCACCAAGCAAAACTGTGGCAACCTCTAACTCATTTTCTCCTACTGGTAGGGTGTAATACTTACCAAAAAATTCCGTAAGAGAGACTTCCCACAAATCCAATAATATAATTGAGCGCTTTTGCGGAAGTTGTTCAATTGCCACTTGGGAAAAGTGTAATTCTGCTAAAATATCTTCAAATTTTTGCAGTACTATATAAAGTAAATCTCTTCTTTTATCGAATTGAAGTATATCAATTTCTAGAGGAATCTCCGTCAAATTTTGAACACTTGATTGTAATTTAGCAACAGCTAAATCAAAAGAGATAGAACTTTCTGGTAGGGTGCTTAAAGCTGAGGTGGATGGTATCGCAGAAGGTCGAGGTTTTTGCCTAGGGGGTTGAGCTCTAACAGTTGGCAGTTTCTCTGATAAGGGCGAAGTCAATGGTTTTGATTGAAGATTCGGCACAACCGCATCGACGGGTAAGAGCCTAGTTACTAGCCAACGTGCTGCTAATAATT
This sequence comes from Coleofasciculaceae cyanobacterium, assembly GCA_049683475.1. GTDB lineage: Bacteria > Cyanobacteriota > Cyanobacteriia > Cyanobacteriales > Coleofasciculaceae > JBAUJE01. The sequence continues at coordinate 6,139 of JBAUJE010000441.1, forward strand.
CTCGCCGCCGTCCACTCCAAAATAGCCAGTCCCAGTCAGAAAGATTCGGGTTTTCTAGGTGTTGGGTTACCTGCGCCAAAGTCCTTTCTATTTGCTCTATTCCTGAACCGCGTAGCCTGTAACGCCAACTACTTAAGCGTAAACCTTTCTCTGTTGTAACTGCTTCGGTTAGTGATGTTTGCCAATAAGAGCCTCCTGCTGCCAACTGGCGTATTGCCTCAACCAAAGTGGCGATCGCAACTCCTTTACTGCAATAGCCTTCGACACCATAGCCTTGTACTGCCGCCAGCAACCGAGGTTCTGATTGGGCAGTAAGTAGTAGTATTGGTAAGTTGGGGTAACTTTTCTTCAATTGCTCAGACAGTGACAACCCCGTTAACTGATCGTCTGGAGAGCGACCCAGACTTAATTCTAAAATTACTAAATTTATAGCTTCTCTAGAAGCTTTATTCTTTAAGGTTTCTAAAGCTGCTGTACCCGTATCTAGATCAGCAAAAATCTGCAAGTCCGGGAAAGGCTCCAAGGCAGCACGTAGACCTAGTCGGAAGATTGGATCTTCGTCAATCAGGAGGATTTGAATTAAATTAGGGACGCGCGTTCGTCCCTTGTTGCTATCGCTCATGACACTGATTGGCAAGCACGGCAAGACAATGACACTAACATCTCCTGACCTCCTTAACCGTTGCTAGCATAACATTTGGAAAACAGCCAATGGGAAATAAGTTGAGACTTCTTGCTCTTTCCTGAGCGAAAATTCTTAAACAACACCAATAAATCTGGACTTTCTAAGATATTAACGCTTTAATCTTTTTAATATTCAGCATCTAGTTCCAGCTTCTGCAAAATATCTACCCCAGCTACATCTGTGAGGTTGTACTGCAAAGGTGTTATGGCAATATATTTATCCCTAATTGCTTGAACATCCGTCATCACCTGCTTAGGTAGGTGAAGGTGTTCTGGTTGTTCGACATCCTCCAATACTTCACCAGATAACCAGTAATAAGTTTTACCACGCGGGTCAAGTCGTTTTTCAAACGTATCGAAATAACGACGAATTCCCTGGCGAGTAATTTTGACACCGGCAATTTCCGAAAACTCTATAGATGGCACATTAATATTAAGTAACATTACCTCTGAGAGTGGACAAACGGATAGCTGATTAACCAGAGTTTTGGCAAATTTTGCCGCTCCTTGAAATTCTCTTGAGGTGTAGCTAGCCAGACTAAAGGCAATACTAGGAATCCCTTGAATTACACCTTCCATGGCAGCTGAGACTGTACCTGAATAGAGAACATCAGTACCCAGGTTAGGACCATGGTTTATACCAGAAAGGATTAAATCTGGTGGCTCATCTAATAGAGCCCCCAATGCCAGCTTGACACAATCTGAGGGAGTTCCCGAACACGACCAAGCAACAACAGCAGGGTCGAAAATATTTTTGACAACTTCGGCGCGAATTGGGTCATGAAGAGTTAAGCCGTGACCAGTTGCCGAACGCTCTCGATCAGGACAAACTACAGTAACCTGATGACCTGATAAGGCAAGATGATCGGCCAGGTGGCGAACCCCAAGTGCAAAAATACCGTCATCGTTGCTGACTAGCAATTTCATTATCCAAAACCGCGATTTCTGTACATTTATACTCTTTTACCTATCCACAGCCCTACCCACTCCCTTCTGAGTATCCAGAACACCTTATACTGTAGGGTGTAACGTTTGCCCAGACAATGACCACTTTGCCCAACGAGCTTGAAACCCAATTAGCTGCACTTAAAAAAGAAGCGACCCAAGCCATCGCCGCAGTTGATTCCCTTGAACAGTTAGAACAGTTGCGCGTTAGCTACCTGGGTAAGAAAGGACAGCTGTCTCAGGTACTGCGGGGTATGGGTAAACTTTCCCCAGAAGAAAGACCTCGCATTGGTGCTTTGGCGAATGAAGTCAAAGAAGCTTTACAAGAAAGCCTAGAAAGTAAGCACCAAAAATTGCAATCTGCACAAATCCAGGCGCAACTGGCAGCGGAAACTATTGATGTAACAATGCCAGGGGTTTCCCATCCCCAAGGTCGGCTTCATCCTATCAATAGCACTATTGATCGAGTTTTAGATATTTTTATCGGTCTAGGTTATACAGTCTCCACAGGCCCGGAGATGGAGACTGATTATTATAACTTTGAGGCGCTCAATTTTTTGCCAGACCACCCGGCACGGGATATGCAGGATACTCTCTACTTACCCGATGGGAACTTGCTACGCACCCACACCTCCACCGTACAAATTCGTTACATGGAGGAAAACGAGCCACCGATTCGCATTGCTGCCCCAGGTCGTTGCTACCGAAGGGATACAGTAGATGCAACTCATGCTGCTGTTTTCCATCAGGTGGAACTTTTGGCGGTAGATGAGGGATTAACCTTTACCGATCTTAAAGGCACAATTAAGGAATTTTTGCAGCAAATGTTCGGAGAGGAGTTACCTATTCGCTTCCGTGCTAGTTATTTTCCTTTTACAGAACCTTCTGCTGAAGTAGATGTTAAATGGCAAGGTAAATGGTTGGAAATGATGGGATGTGGCATGGTTGATCCTAATGTTCTTAAGTCAGTCGGTTACGATCCTGAGATTTACACTGGCTTTGCTGCTGGTCTAGGAGTTGAGCGTTTTGCCCTAGTGTTGCACGAGATTGACGATATTCGTCGTTTATATAGCTCGGATTGGCGCTTTTTGCGTCAGTTTTAACCCACATCAGTCCCCTAACTGTCGCCACTTTTTTTTCTGAGATGTCTAGTAGGGAGTTTCCTGGTTTGCTAATTGTCCAGATAGGGGCGACTGAAACGGCACCAACCGACGCGGATTAATTAGCACTCCGTTATCTAAGAGATAGTGGGGGCAAAGCATTACCTATTTCGGGAAAACGTTTTGCCCACAAAAAGACAAAATCTCCCTATCTCCCCTGCTTCGTCTACAACGGGATATTTTTTTATTTGGAAGTTCCTTAAGGGATAGTGGGGGCAAAGCATTACCTATTTCAGGAAAATGTTTTGCCCACAAAAAGACAAAAATGGCAAAAAGTTAATTTTTCACTAAAACCCCTGGTTCTTTCTGAATGGGTATGGTGTCTAAGACATCAGTTTGAGCACAGTATTTTAAATCTTCGTGACCATTGAGACGCACTAGGCGTTCACCATGGCTAGATTGGTGGAACATTTCCAATAATTGGTTTTGCCACTGACAGTAAAGGGCGAGTGAACCTATCACTTCATCATTCCCAGCAGCATCAGCCGCTGATTTTTCAGTGTACTTAAGCAGACTATGGGCGATCGCACCAGCACAGACAGTATCTTCTAAGGAATAAGCTCCCTGCCAACCTGCACCCACTAGCCAAATGGTTTCTGGTTGCTTTTCTAGGAGAAAGTTAACTATTGCCTGACGATTGACTAGGGCGGCTGCTAGAACTATTGAGGCATCTTGCACTCTTTCTAGAGCACGAGTACCATTGGTGGTACTAATAAATAACCGCTTTCCCTTTACCTGTTCTGGCGTGCAATCAAGGGGAGAGTTGCCCAGATCGCAGTCTGGTACTTTTGCTCCACCTCGCTCACCGGCTCGCAGGCGTTTTTCTGCTGGCCACTGTTGGCTTACTTGCATCAGTTTTTCCAAGTCGCTAAAGGCTTGGACAGCCTCAGCACCAGCGTTTAATGCTGTAACAATAGTAGTTGTGGCTCGCAGGACATCAATTGCGATCGCACAGTCTGGTATCTGACCTGTTGGAGTCAGTTCGGGGGTGTGGTAAACAAATAGCTTCACTATCTTGTCTGTACCTGCTTTTTTTACTGCCGACTTAATATTTTATCTAATAGAGGGGGTTTGGGGGAGCTATAAAACCCACGTCATAATCTCTGATTTAGTGTGAGGATACATAGACTTACCCAATTTAAACTAAGTGATTCGTTTGCGTTCGCATTGGCGTTGCCGCAGGCCAGCATGGTCGAAGAGTTTTGTCACTTAATTTAATATTTAATGGGACAGTCTTAGCCAGTAAACGTAGTATAATTCTGCCATGCTGACCATGAACTATCGCTACCGAATCTATCCAGATGTCACTCAAGAACAAAGGTTGCTTGAATGGATGGACATCTGCCGCAGTGCCTATAACTACCCCTTGCGGCAGATAAAAGATTGGTGCGATAGTCGCAAGTGCTTGATAGATATCGGAGTTGACGTGGGGTTGGAAAAGTTTTTAGCAACGAGTGAAGGTGTTCTCGTTAAACCACCCAAGTTTTTCAAGAGTCTACAAAGTAAGCTGCAATTGCTACAACGTAGATTGTCAAGAAAAAAGAAGATGTCACGGCACTGAACTCAAACACAGAGATGAGAACAATCATTAAACGCATCATACAATTAGCTCTGCTAGCAATTACCGGACTAGTAATCACGACTGGGCTAACCTCTGCCCAGCCAGACTTACCAGCAGAGGGTGATACCCGTGTCGCTACTGCCCTTGATCAGCTCAACTACAGGTATCAAGTCACCCCTGCTGGGACTTTCCGCATCGTGATGAATATTGATGGTGACAGACAACAGCTTTTGTTAATCAATTCAAAAACCGAGACTATTGGCAATTTGGAGATTCGAGAAATTTTATCCCCGGCCTATCAATCCAACGGTTCTTTGTCCGTAGAAATTGCTAATAAGCTGTTAGAGAACAGTACATTTCAAAAATTGGCGGCATGGCAAGTCTTAAAAAATAATGAAACCCGTATAGCTGTCCTCACTGCCAAAATAGCCGCAGATCTAGATGCACAAACGCTACAGAGTTCTATGTCAGCGGTGGTCAAAAGTGCTGATGATATGGAGAAAGAATTAACAGGTCTAGACAGTTTTTAATCGATGGTGCTGGTCGAAGTTGGAGTACATACCTCTGGCGCACATAATCCTGGTAACTCTAAAGTTGTTACCTCAAATGTACCGAGATCCACTTGACGAATAACATGGTTATTTGTGTCAGCAATGTAGAGATGAGCGGCGATCGCACTTAGCCCTGAAGGTTCTGAGAAGAGAGCCTTTTTACCTTGCTCATCCTGGTATCCAGCTTTTCCCTCTCCCAACATGGTCTGACATAGACCTGTATAGGTGTCAACACGCTTAATTTTATGGTTGTATGTGTCAGCGACCCAAAGGTAATCAGGTACGTAAACTACACCTAAGCAATGTTGAAGTCTAACGTCGGAGCGTTTACCATCTTTGTCACCAAAACCAAAAAGCTCACCACTGCCACAAACAGTCCGCACTGGCATATCCTCAAATAAACCAACAGCTCGAATGGAACTAACTTCACTATCAGCGACGTATAATTCTCTGCCATCGGTGGTAATGCCGCTAGGTTGAGCGAAAACAGCTTCGTCTCTTTTGCCATCTACGCAAGCTTCGGCACCAGTACCAGCATAATTACTAACGATTCCTGTCTCTAGCTGCATTTCCCAAATTTGATGAGAACCTGCCATAGCGATTAAGAGACGATTGTCAACTTTTTCTAAATCCCAAGGGGAATTCATTGCAGTCTCTAAAGCTTGACCACTGTGGGGCTTGATTTGACGGCTTTGCTCCCCGGTACCAGCAATTGTTATTACCTGCTGATTCTTTAAATCAATTTTCCTTAAACAATGGTTTTCTGTATCAGCAAGATAAAGTACCTGACTGTTGGCATCAAAGGTCATACCTTGGGGAGCGAAAAACTCCGCTTCTGAGAAGGAACCATCCCTGAGTCCACCCTTCCCTGTCCCGACAACGTGTAAAACTTCTCCAGCTAGAGTGCTGATAACTAGGCGGTTATGACCAGAGTCAGCGATAAATAAGCGATCGCTAAATTCATCTGCTAGTACCTTACCGGGAAAAGCTAGAGGCGTAGTCAAAGGCTGACGTTGTTTTTCTAGCACAAGACTGAACTTTTGATGATTGACTGTTCCTTTGGCAAGATGTTCTTGGAGCATCTCGCCAATCAGTTGATCTAAAGCATCCCGATTACCCTCACCAGACATATAGCCAATTACGTATCCTTCTGGATCAATCACCATCAAGGTGGGCCAAGCCCGCACAGCATACTGCTGCCAAACTTGAAAATTACTATCAACTAGTACAGGATGCTCTATGTCGTAGCGAAGGATTGCTTGGCGAATGTTTTCTGCTTCTTTCTCGTTGTCAAACTTGGCTGAATGAATGCCTATAACTGTCAGGCTCTCCTTATATTTATTTTCTAAAAATTTCAGGTCTGACAGAACATGTAGACAATTAATACAGCAGTATGTCCAAAAGTCCAAAATCACTACTCGCCCTTTTAAATTCTGAAGGGACAGAGGGTGATCTGTATTGAGCCAAGTTTGGTCTTGGGGAAGCTCTGGTGCCCTAACGCGAGATGTCATAGATTCGCCTTTCTTCTTCTTACTTTACATCCCTTTACACTAGCCCAATGTACAAATCTTCTCTTACTTCACTGTCGCTGTTTCCTCAACTTCTTTGATTTCTTCCTCAACTGAGGATGTTTGCTCATCTAGTCTTGCTTCAGTTGGCACCTCTACTGGTGAGGGAGAAATAGTTGGTTGAGGAGTTTCCTCTTGCTCTTCGACCGCTGTGGTTTCCTCAACTGAGGATGTTTGCTCATCTAGTGTTACTTCGCTTGGCACCTCTACTGGCGATGGTGCAATAGTTGATTTAGAGGATGGTGCTTCGAGTTCTTCCCTTACTTGAGATGATCTGCTAAAAGGATTTGTCAAATTTCGGAAACGACTGAAGAAACTGGTAATACTATTGCCTGGTTTGCTTTCTGGTAGCTGTTCCGGTTGTGCTGATGAAGGCTGAATTACATTCGTTGGTTCTTCCGTTGCTGGTATTTCAGCCGGAGTTAACTCTTCAGTTTCTGTGGTTAGTTCTTTTTGAGTGGGTTCTATTTCTGCTTCTGTGGTGGGTTCTTCCGTTGCTGGTATTTCAGCCGGAGGTAACTCTTCAGTTTCTATGGTTGTTTCTGTTTGAGTGGGTTTTATTTCTGCTTCTGTGGTGGGTTCTTCCGTTGCTGGTATTTCAGCCGGAGGTAACTCTTCAGTTTCTGTAGTTATTTCTGTTTCAGTGGGCTTAACAGTAGGTTCAGCAGAAGGACTGGGCGGGGGAACTGTTAATGGTGGCTGTTCCCTATAATTAGGAGCGACAATAGCCATCGCCACCTCTGCCGAAATTTCACCACGCATCAATCTCGAAAGGGTGTCTTGACCTTGGGAGTGGTAGTTAATTAAACGTACTGTGTTATTGAAAGCATTTTTAACTGGGTTCCCTAGTTCATCGAGAAATTCTAATTTCAACCAGTTTTTGCCCTGTTTAAATCCCTTAAGATAAAAGGATTGCCAACGATCAAGAATAAAACTTTCACCGTTAGCTGTCACGCGAATTCGCCAATCGACAATATCATCATCAGGGCTTTCGCTAGCAACTAGGTGTAGTGGGGCGTTAGTCAGGTAAAAGTCGAGCATAATTGGCTCTGTACCATAGTTACCTTGGGGGCTGTTGTAAGTTAACAGTGGCAGATTTTGCTCTGGTTTATTATCTGTGGTCTTAGTAAAAAGATGAAATGTCGTTTGGGCATAGGCTCCTTCATTTTTGAAGCTTTCCTGCCAAGGACGAACGGCAAACACGCGTAGTGTGTGGGTACCGGGAGACAAGTCTTCAAAAACTAAGGGTTGCTCTAGGTCATAAACCTCTTGATAGGGTTGGTTATCGAGGATTACATTCAGGTGAGGCCCCATCCCTAGCCCTGGATCTTTAAAGATAGGCAAATCCTGCACTTGAAATTCCACCGATACAGAGGTGTCTTCTAGCATCTGATCGGGGCTAGGATTGACGATACTAACTTGAGGTTGATATGCCTGTAAGATTTTACTCAGCTGCTGAATAACTTGAGGCGGCGCTACCTCTGAAAGTTTTTCTGCTACCTGAGTTTCAGACACCTCTTCCTGGTTATCAATCTGGGATGTCTCGATGCGCTCTTGACAACTCAGCAGACCGAAGAAAAGAACTCCTACTATGAGGAAGGAAAAAAATGCTCTCACAGCTGCTAACCGGCGATTTATGCCCAAAACCACTCTCCTTTTGCCACCGGCATTCTATCTTAACTAACGCTTTAGTGAAAATGATCTTTGCCAATTTTCACTAAAGCTCACTAACACACCTGTTAGTAAATAAAGCTTCAAAAGTTCCGCTGAAATGCCTAAGTCTAAATGCCTAAATACAGACATCTAGCGCAAACTGATACGAGTCTGCATTAACTACTGATAAAGCATAATTTATAGTCTTGGCTGTTATCTTCAGTAAGATGAAGCTAAATTCTTGTTAAAGTCAATTTTTCAGAGGAACACTCGTAATCTATATCTATAGGGAAAAAAGGCAACCAGAGTAATTAATATCGGCTCCCCACTTAACTTTACAGAAGCGAAGATTAGTATAGATCTGTATCGTTAAAGTTTTAATAAAAAAAATTATTCAGAACTTGGCTCTTTTGTGACTTGTTTACTTTAATAGCATATTACATATTATTGAACTTATAATATCAATCAGATTTTTTCATGGTTTTGATTAATTGAGTTAGCAAAGTCTTCTCTAGTTTTTCTTAAGCAATTGTACCGATACATTGCAGTCTATTGCAGTTTGTAACGTTTGGGCTAATCAATCTTGACTTTTTTCGAGCTATCTCTGCCTTAAAGTCCTGAATAAGCATTGGTTTTCACAAATTTTAATTTTTGTTAATTGCCTCCGAAAACTTCCTTAAACAAGTCCTATCATCAATCAAGAGAAGGTACTGCTTTCTACATATTCAGAGATGGATATCTCGTTCCCCTTTCTAAGGGAAAGGTGTAAAAGAGCGAACTTTCCTAATTCCATAGAAAATTAGCTCCCCTTGGAGTATTTCCCGTTCCTTGTCCATAGAGGAGAATCCTAGATGACAATCAGCCCTCCTGAGCGGGAGGCAAAAGTCAAGGTTACAGTCGATAAAGATCCGGTTCCCACTTCTTTTGAAAAATGGGGTAAGCCAGGTCACTTTGACAGAACCTTGTCAAGAGGTCCAAAAACCACCACTTGGATTTGGAACCTCCACGCCGATGCTCACGATTTCGATAGTCATACAAGTGACCTCGAAGATATATCTCGTAAAATCTTCAGTGCTCACTTTGGCCACTTAGCCGTAGTTTTTGTTTGGCTAAGCGGCATGTACTTTCATGGTGCCCGTTTTTCCAATTACGAGGCTTGGCTAACTGATCCAACGAATATCAAGCCTAGTGCTCAAGTTGTCTGGCCAATTGTTGGTCAAGACATATTAAATGCGGATGTTGGTGGAGGTTTCCACGGCATTCAAATTACATCTGGCTTCTTCCAGCTGTGGCGCGCTTCGGGTATCACTAATGAGTACCAGCTCTACTGCACCGCTATTGGCGGTCTGGTAATGGCAGCTTTGATGCTGTTTGCCGGCTGGTTCCATTACCACAAGAGAGCGCCTAAGCTGGAGTGGTTCCAGAACGTGGAATCGATGATGAACCACCACCTAGCCGGGTTACTCGGTTGTGGCTCCCTAGGTTGGGCTGGTCACCAGATCCACGTTTCTCTGCCCATCAACAAGCTCTTGGATTCTGGGGTGTCACCACAAGACATTCCTTTACCCCATGAGTTCATCTTGAACAAGAGTCTGATGGCGGAGCTATATCCTAGCTTTGCTCAAGGGTTAAAGCCTTTCTTTACGTTGGACTGGGGTCAGTATGCTGACTTCCTAACCTTTAAAGGTGGTTTGAACCCGGTAACTGGCGGCTTGTGGTTGTCAGATACAGCACACCATCACTTGGCGATCGCTGTACTGTTCATTATCGCTGGTCACTTTTACAGAACAAACTGGGGTATTGGTCACAGCTTTAAGGAAGTTTTAGAAGCTCATAAAGGTCCTTTCACTGGTGAAGGCCACAAAGGCATGTATGAAGTCTTCACAACTTCCTGGCATGCCCAGCTGTCTTGGAACCTTGCTCTGCTAGGTTCACTCACGATCATCATTGCCCATCATATGTACGCGATGCCTCCGTATCCGTACATTGCCACAGACTACGGGACACAATTGTCCTTGTTCACCCACCATATGTGGATTGGGGCATTCCTAATTGTTGGTGGTGCTGCCCACGCGGCCATCTTCATGGTGCGCGATTACGAACCATCGATCCACCAAAACAACTTGTTAGACAGGGTGATCCGTCACCGGGATGCGATTATTTCCCACTTGAACTGGGTTTGTATCTTCTTGGGCTTCCATAGCTTCGGTCTGTACGTTCATAACGATACGATGCGAGCTTTTGGTCGTCCTCAGGACATGTTCTCTGACACGGGAATTCAGTTACAACCAGTGTTTGCCCAGTGGGTACAGAACCTACATACTTTGGCACCAGGAAACACTGCTCCCAACGCCTTAGAACCTGTTAGCTATGCGTTTGGCGGCGGCATTGTGGCAATTGGCGGCAAAGTGGCAATGATGCCCATTGCTTTAGGTACGGCAGACTTTATGGTTCACCATATCCATGCCTTTACCATCCACGTCACTGCTCTAATTCTGCTCAAGGGCGTACTATACGCTCGTAACTCTCGTCTGATTCCAGATAAATCAGAATTGGGTTTCCGCTTCCCTTGCGACGGACCCGGTCGTGGTGGTACCTGCCAGGTATCTGGTTGGGATCATGTATTCCTCGGTTTGTTCTGGATGTATAACAGTATCTCGGTTGTTATTTTCCACTTCAGTTGGAAAATGCAATCGGATGTTTGGGGTACAGTAGCACCAGATGGTACAGTGTCTCACATTACCGCTGGCAACTTCGCCCAGAGTGCCATCACCATTAACGGTTGGTTGCGGGACTTCCTGTGGGCGCAAGCTTCTCAGGTAATCACATCCTACGGCTCCGCTCTTTCTGCTTACGGCATAATGTTCCTAGCCGGTCACTTTATTTTCGCCTTTAGCTTGATGTTCCTCTTCAGTGGTCGTGGCTACTGGCAAGAACTAATTGAATCAATTGTTTGGGCGCATAATAAACTGAAAGTGGCTCCAGCTATTCAACCTCGCGCTCTGAGCATCGTTCAGGGTCGAGCTGTAGGGGTAGCTCACTACCTCCTAGGAGGAATCGTCACTACTTGGGCATTCTTCCTAGCACGAATACTTGCAGTCGGATAGCGGCTTTTCACATAAATGCCAAGTATAAAGTGGGATGCCCTTAAAAGTGTTCCGCCTGTCGAGACCCCAATAAACCTGGGACAGGCGTTCCAGGGGGTCACTAAGACAGAATAATGGGCAGCCCCAAATGCTCTCATATGTCAGCGAGGAGAATTTCCTAAGACAGATGGCAACAAAATTTCCCAAATTTAGTCAGGACTTGGCTCAAGATCCGACAACACGTCGAATCTGGTATGGGATTGCCACGGCTCACGACTTTGAAAGCCATGATGGCATGACGGAGGAAAATCTCTATCAAAAGATTTTTGCCTCCCACTTCGGTCACATCGCAATCATTTTCCTGTGGACCTCTGGCACCCTGTTCCATGTAGCCTGGCAAGGTAACTTTGAACAGTGGATTAAAGATCCTCTTAATGTCCGTCCCATCGCCCACGCGATTTGGGACCCCCAGTTCGGTAAACCGGCAGTAGATGCCTTTACTCAAGCTGGTGCTTCTAACCCAGTTGACATTGCCTACTCTGGTGTTTACCACTGGTTTTACACCATTGGCATGACCAACAACGGTGACCTGTACAGCGGTGCAGTATTCCTCTTGTTGTTGTCTGCAGTGTTCTTGTTTGCAGGTTGGTTGCACCTACAGCCCAAGTTCCGTCCCAGCCTCTCTTGGTTTAAGAGTGCAGAACATCGTCTAAACCACCACTTGGCGGCTCTGTTCGGCGTTAGCTCTCTGGCTTGGACCGGTCACTTGGTTCACGTAGCTATCCCCGAATCTCGCGGACAGCACGTTGGTTGGGATAACTTCTTGAGTACTCCACCACACCCAGCCGGTCTAGGACCTTTCTTTACTGGTAACTGGGGCGTGTATGCTCAAAACCCTGATACTGCTGGACATGTGTTTGGCACTTCTGAGGGAGCAGGTACTGCAATCCTAACCTTCCTAGGTGGCTTCCATCCTCAGACAGAGTCCCTCTGGCTAACTGATATTGCCCATCACCATCTGGCGATTGCGGTACTCTTCATAATTGCCGGTCACATGTATCGGACTAACTTTGGAATTGGTCACAGCATCAAAGAGATGCTCAACTCCAAGTCTGGTCTGGTTGGTGGCAAGAGTGAAGGTCAGTTTAACCTGCCTCACCAGGGTCTGTATGACACCATGAACAACTCGCTGCACTTCCAGCTAGCGTTTGCTCTAGCAGCTTTGGGTGTCATTACCTCTCTGGTTGCCCAGCACATGTATTCGCTGCCTCCCTATGTCTTTATGGCTAGGGATTACACAACTCAAGCAGCGCTATACACCCACCATCAGTACATTGCTGGCTTCATCATGGTTGGAGCCTTTGCCCACGGTGCTATCTTCCTGGTAAGAGACTACGACCCTGAACAAAATAAGGGTAACGTTCTTGACCGGGTACTACAGCACAAAGAAGCAATCATCTCTCACCTGAGTTGGGTTTCTTTGTTCTTAGGCTTCCACACCCTAGGTATTTACGTCCACAACGACGTAGTTGTTGCCTTCGGCACACCTGAGAAGCAAATCCTAATTGAGCCAGTGTTTGCTCAGTTCATCCAAGCGGCTCATGGTAAAGCCCTGTATGGCATGGATGTGCTGTTGTCTAACCCCGATAGCATTGCTACTACTGCTTGGCCTAACTACGGTAACGTTTGGTTACCCGGTTGGCTAGATGCTATCAATAGTGGCAGTAACTCTCTGTTCCTAACTATTGGTCCTGGCGATTTCTTGGTTCACCACGCGATCGCTTTGGGTCTACACACCACTACCCTGATTTTGGTCAAGGGTGCCTTGGATGCCCGTGGCTCCAAGTTAATGCCTGACAAGAAAGACTTCGGCTATGCCTTCCCTTGTGATGGCCCTGGTCGTGGCGGTACTTGTGACATCTCTGCTTGGGATTCCTTCTACCTAGCCATGTTCTGGATGCTCAACACTCTTGGTTGGCTTACCTTCTACTGGCACTGGAAACATCTGGCAGTTTGGCAAGGTAACGTTGCTCAGTTCAACGAGTCCTCAACCTACCTGATGGGTTGGTTCAGAGACTACCTCTGGTTGAACTCTTCTCAGCTAATTAACGGCTACAACCCATTTGGGACTAATAACCTGTCGGTTTGGGCTTGGATGTTCCTATTCGGACACCTAGTTTGGGCTACTGGTTTCATGTTCCTCATCTCTTGGCGTGGTTACTGGCAAGAGTTGATTGAAACTATCGTTTGGGCACACGAGCGTACTCCTCTAGCGAACCTAGTTCGTTGGAAGGATAAGCCAGTTGCTCTATCTATTGTTCAAGCTCGTCTAGTTGGTTTAGCTCACTTCACTGTGGGTTATGTCCTCACCTATGCGGCATTCTTAATTGCCTCGACGGCTGGTAAGTTTGGTTAACAAACTGGCAAGGTAGGTAATTAAAGCAAACCCCCGACTAAGCTCGGGGGTTTTTGCATTGCACTCTAATTAAACTGACACGGATTATACTTCTTACAGAAGTCAGTTTAAGGGGTAAGGCTTAAGAGGAAAAGGAACTAGATTTGACTCTAAAATTATCATTATTGATTGCCTGCTTACTGTGGCAAGAGGTCTACTTGAGCATATTTTACCTACATTAATAAGTTTTCTAGCTACTGAGATGGAGCAAAAGCTAACAAAAAATAGCTCTAATTATCCCTTATTAAGTGTAAGTTTGCCCTGTAATGCCGTGTCAATTAAACGACTATTACAGAAGCAACTCTTTAGGGCTGTAAGTTTGTATGATGTGAGCAGTAAATCTACTAATTTAGCTAGCAAGCAACAATTTAGACCAGAAAATATTCCTCTACATCGCTTACAAAATGAGACTCTTCTTATCTATCGTTCGCCAATAGCTCTTCAGCAGGAAGCTCAACGGCAATTGAAAGCAATTGACTTAGCGAATAAGCTAATAGGGTATTTCCCAACAATTAATAAGACAAATGCTACTAACAATTACTTAGAATTAAGCATTGAAGTGATTGCCCCCGGTTGGATTAACTTTCGGTTTCCGGAACAAAGTGTAGGCACCTGGCTACAAGATTCAACTCAGATATTTTCTTCTCCTGAGGAAGAGAGAGAGCTGGGAATTAGGGGAGCAGCAAGGGGAGAGAGTGGGATTCATGCACCTAATCTCACCGAATCAACAAATACTTCCTCAACAAGTAAATCCCTTCCTCTGTTTAGACTCCAGTACATTCATGCTCGTTGCTGTTCGCTTCTGCGCTTGGCTGACAAACAAGCTTTAATTAAATTGAAGCAGCCAGAAAGCAAAAACTTATGCTTACAAATAGTTGAGCCTAACCCAATTCCCTGGCTGATTAATTATCAAGGAGTGGAAGTAGAGCCGATAGGTCTGCGTTTGAAGCATCCAGCCGAACTAGGGTTAATCTCCAAGATTATAGATGTACAGGATGCAGTTAATGACCAAAGTCAGAATAGCTTGCTAAAACTAGCCACGATCCTATGTTCATCTTTTGATAATTTCTATAGTAACTGTCGTATTTGGGGAGAGGTAAAGGCAAAAAATCCCCAGCTCTCTCAAGCAAGGTTAGGGTTGGTGACCATAACTCAAGTACTGCTGTTTTTCATTTTGCGAGAGCGGCTAGGTGTATCTGCACCATTGGAACTTTGAAAGAGCCTTATTCATCCCTGCTAAGGAACATAACTGCTAGGGGACTTTTTGGCTCAATCAAGCAGATCCTGAATTTGTTAATTCTTGTGTCCGAGGAAATTTTTTTTAATAAAGTAGTGACAAATACAATAGATTCAGATATACTCCTTAGAGTGTGAGGAGCGAACCAGTAAGGGAACCGAGACGAAACACGGCCAGTCGTCGGTTCTCTTTCTGAATCTAAACACTAAGGAACGCCGTTTTGTTAAGTCAAAGTCCTTAACTCAACGAAGAAAGCCTTAAAAGTATTCTCGACCACTAACCAACGCAACCATTACCAGGAAAGCCCTACGAGCAAAGCCCCTCTACAGGTGAGGACGAGTTAGCCAGGGTTAGTATTAAGTTGCTTGTGGTAAAATTTCGCCAGATGTAGCAAGGAAGCCCTAAAAGCCAGTCAATTATGAGTAGTTTTATCTCATATTCCAACATTTCAGGCTAAGACAGGACTAAAATCGTCATAGCTGCAAAGTTCTGATTGTCCTGTTGCTAAAAAAGTAGGTTTCCAGTAAGTTGGACGGGTTCCCCGGCTTGAAGCAACTGGCGTGGCAAACGCGGCTAGCTGAGTCGTGTCAAGCCAGTCGGACTGGAGTAACGCCGTCGTTTCCAGAAAGAAGCAGGAAGTAAACGTCAAATGTCTAAGTTTGAGTAAGTTTTTCAGAGCGGAGTGTCAACTTTAGGTATGACCGAAGGACAAAACCGCGCTAAGACAGGTCGTCTGATCTTATTGATCACTCTTTGGGTGACCTTATTGATTTTATCAATTAAAGTTTCAGCTGCTTGGGCAACGCGATCCCTCAGCCTTATGGCAGAATCACTCCACACTCTACTCACTAGCTTTAGTACTCTGCTAAGTTTGTTGACAATTGTAGTACCTGATCAACGAAGGCAACGCTCCGTTTACGGACATGGCAAACGTGAAACTACTGTAACCTTACTTTTTGTTGCTTTTCTTGGCTTTGCCGGTCTGAATTTATTAGCAATGTCAACTCAGCATTTAGCAACCTTTAACCAAGGAGAAGCTCTAAACCTCGATACTCGTGCCACTTTACCCTTAATTCAACTTTTGGGTGTGGTAGTTGTAACTAGTTTAGGCTTAGCGCTGCTAGATATCTACGAAGCTAAAGTACTAAGCAATCGAGTTCTACGCTTCAATGCTAATCAGCTACTTAAGGATGTCTGGCTAACCATTTTGGTCTTAGGGGGACTAGTGGGAGTTTGGTTGTGGGACTTAGCTTGGCTCGATGCAGTACTGGCAGTTTTGCTAGTTATATTAGCAATGGGTAGTTGCTGGAAAATTTTAAACTGGCATCTGCCCCTTTTTGTCAAGCAGACAGCGATCGCCCCAGAAATGCTAGCTAGAATTGCTAGTCAAGTCAGAGGAGTTACCCACTGCTACCAGATTCAGTCAAGGGGAATGGTTGGACGCTTGGTGTATGTGCAAATGCACCTAATTGTACATCCAGACTTTGCCGGAGTTAGAAATCTGATTGCTCAGCAGATAGAAAGATTAATCCAAGAGCGTTATGGTCCTGCCCAAGTAGCTTTATATATAGACGATTTTGCCGAACAGCCAAGTCTAAGCCAGTATTATTTAATGCCAGGAGACGACGGGACATAAAAAACTATGGGTAGATAATAAGCTGTCAAGCATTGAACAAAAAGTTGAGCGCAGTCCCTAACCAGAACTTCGGTTTGGTTAGGGTTAGCGAAACACCAATAATTTTCGTATAATACTAATAGGTACGGCGGCATTTGTTCGGCACGACCTAGAACCTAGAAAACTTAAGATTATAGGGTTTCAGTAGAGATTATTTGTTGCAATAACGCATCTACTGAGTAAAA
>JBAUJE010000442.1:0-2662 GCA_049683475.1 Coleofasciculaceae cyanobacterium
AGTAGTGATAACACCATTAAACTGTGGAATTTGCAGGGAGGCAAGCTACTTAACACTCTTTTCGGTCATACAGATTGGGTGAGGGCGGTTGCTTTTTGTCCCAAGGGTAAAATTTTGGTTAGTGGTAGTGCAGATGGAACAATCAGGCTTTGGCAAATTAGTACAGGAGAAGTCTTGTATACTTTGCTTGGTCATGCCAAGGATGTCAATTCAATTGCTCTCGATCCAGATGGTAAAACTATTATGAGTGGCTCTCGTGATGGAACGATCAAGATTTGGCGGTGTCAATGAATAACATTAATTACTACTACGAAATTCTTGGCATTAGTCCTGGGGCAACTTTAGCTGAGGTCAAACTGGCATACAAAGACCTGGCAACAGTTTGGCATCCAGACCGCTTTACTAATAATCCTCGATTACAAGAAAAAGCAGAAAGAGAACTAAAGAAAATTAACGAAGCTTACCAATATTTAAAGTCTTACCAACCTAGTCCTTCCCCTCCCCCTTACCAAGCTAAAAGACCATCTTCTCCTCCAAAAGTTGATGCCGAAACTTATTGCCAACAGGGCATGAAAAATGCCCAAAGAGGAAAATATCAACAGGCAATTAAAGACTTTAGCCAAGCACTGCGCCTTGATGCTAACCATATTAAAGCTTATAAATACCGAGGCATTGCTTACGCTAAATTAGGAAAAAGAGATCAGGCAGCTGTCGATTTGCAAGCAGCCGCTAACCTTTCTCAGCTACAGGGAAATAGGCAGGATTACCAAGACCTAATCAACCGCCTTAACCAACTATATACATCCGCTACCAATTCACCAACACAGAATTGGCATTTTACCCATACTCTCACAGGTCACAACAAAGTAGTTGAATCTTTTGCGATTAGTCCTAATGGACAGTTTTTGGCTAGTGGCAGCTGGGATAAAACCATTAAGCTTTGGAATCTCAAAACTGGTCAAGCATTCCGCACTATTAGAGTTCATACTTCCCTGGTTCTAGCTGTTGCCATTAGTCCCGATGGGGAAATGCTGGCAAGTGGAAGTAGTGACAATACTATCAAGCTCTGGAATCTCAAGAAAGGGCGGCAATTGTACAGCTTCGGAGGTCATACCAACAGGGTTAATTCCCTTGCCCTGAGCTTAGATGGACAGATACTAGCTAGTGGTAGTGTTGATAAAACCGTCAAATTATGGAGTGGAGAAACGGGGCAAGAAGTTTGCACTTTAAATGGTCATAGGGGTGAAGTTAAAGCAGTTTCCTTGAGCTTAGATGGAGAGGTACTAGCTAGTGGTAGTACCGATGGAACAATTAAGATTTGGCAGCCTAGAGAAGAACGGGAAGTTTGCACCTTAACAGGTCACAGTGGAGCAGTCAATACAGTTGCTCTTAGTTTAGATGGAGAGGTACTAGCCAGTGGCAGTGCTGACGGAACAATTAAGATTTGGCAACCTAGAGAAGGACGGGAAATTTGCACCTTAACAGGTCACAGTGGGGAAGTTAATGCGGTTGCCTTAAACTTAGATGGAGCAACCGTAGCCAGTGGTAGTGCTGACGGCAAGGTTAAACTATGGTCTGTTAGAGAAAAACGAGAAGTTTGCAGCCTAACAGGACACGGTAAAAAGGTAAGTGCTGTCGCTCTAAGTATAGATGGAAGAATACTAGCCAGTGGTAGCCGCGAGAGTAATATTAAAATCTGGCGTTGCGATTAGGAAAAAATTAATTTTCCAAATCACTCCATCATCTCCTCATCCCATCACTCCATCACTCCATCATCCCCCCATCTTCCCCATCACCCTCATCTTCCCCATCACCCTCATCTTCCCATCCCCATCACTCCATCGCCTTCCACTCACCGGAGGGAATAAAAGATGCCCAATAAAAGGGATGTTGGTATTGATTACTTGCTAACATCTCTAACTGTATCTGACGCAATGCCTCAGAGCGACCCTCTTTATTTAAGACGCGCTGATAATATTGCACCATCAAATCTTTTGTACCAAAATCATCGACTTTCCATAAACTAATTAACTGACTTTCTGTACCAGCTATGGCCAAAGCACGACGTAGGCCATAAACCCCTTCACCATTGTTTACCTCTCCTACTCCTGTTTCACAGGCTGAAAGTACTACTAACTTAGTACCTCTCAGGCTGAGTCCTGCTACTTCTAAAGCAGTTAGCACGCCGTCTTCTTGACCACTTTTACGAGAATTGAAACCAGCTAGAGCAATACCAGAACGTAGGAGAGGGTTTTCATAGTTGGCAGGATTTTTGGGGGTGGGAGTGGGAGGAGAGAAACCGGGACGAAGCAAAACACTGGTTCTCAGATCAGAGGAGAATGAATTAGAAGCAAAATCTGCTGGTGCGACTAATTCGACATCTTCTAAAAAGAAACCGTGGCTGGCAATATGGAGAATGTCTGGGCCTCGGAGTTGTTTAAGGGCGTTTTCTGTAGCTTTGGATTCGGTGAGAAGAGTAACTTCTGGTAGGATGGGTGCGATCGCATCAGCCTCTGCTTCAGTTCCAGGTAAGGAGTCAAAAGCTAGTTTTTTGATATCTCCGGAACGTCGGTTAGTGCTGCGGTTTTGACGACACTTAGTCCCACTGGGATTGTTATCTCGTCTCTCGCCCCCTAAATCCCCCCATTCTGGGGGACTTTGA
>JBAUJE010000443.1:0-1528 GCA_049683475.1 Coleofasciculaceae cyanobacterium
ATTTTGAACCGGATAAATTTCCAATAGATTTAGACGATAAAGTTCGGAGCGATACTTTTCCCGATGCCGACTTTGAAGATTCAGTAATTACAAAATTTCAAGAAACACTATGTATTTACTGCAAGTGGAAGGGACCAACGCTGTGCATAGAACATGATTGTTACAGCAGATTGCAGTTAAATGAGGTACAATCTGCTCAATGTACTAACAAGCAAAATGAAAGCTTATTCTATTGACTTGCGATCAAAAATCTTGAAAGCTTATGAAGAAGGTAACACCTCAGTCAGAAAAGTAGCTTCCCGATTTAAGGTCAGCAAAAGTTTCGTCCAAAAACTGCTGTTGATGAAAAAGACTCAAGGTCATGTCCAACCGAAACAACAAGGTGGCTCCCTGAAAAGTCAATTGGATGGAGCTCAGTCTCAACTAGCGGCTATGGTAGAAAAATATCCAGATGCCACCTTGTCTGAATACTGTGAGTATTGGGGGAGATCATTTAATCATTGGGTTAGTACAAGTAGGGGTTTGAGTAGTAACTGTACAGAAAACCACGTTAAGGCTAAAGCCAATGCTGTGCAAGGGTTTCAAACTCTTCTAAACGTTGATTAACCTCTTCAAGGTCACAAAACTCAGAATCGAAACTTCCTCCTACCCACTCCGAATAACTTTCATGTTCGGGATGAGCTGGATTTTGGCTCGCCTCTAAAAACTCCATGTATCCCCAAGCACCACCACAATTTTCAGGAGGACAGGCTCGTTTGGCTTTAATACATAACGGATAAGAGACTTTTGGCTCTTTGGGTAAAATCTTCTAAACTAAAATAGAGTGTTCCCAACTATCTCCAAAATCATAGGTATAAAAAAACTTAGCTTTTTCTTGTTTGATGAGATTGGCAAGTTTTGCTTTGTTCTCATCCCTTAGCTCCAAACCATAATCTGGTTCGGGTTTGCCATATTCAATTCCATCAACAGAAAAAGAGTGTAAGTGGCAGTTGTACCAACCCATCGCAGCTTGAATAATCAGGTGTAACTTTGACAGAGTAGTTGAACTTTCTACTTGTACTCGTCGCCAAATAGGAGGTCTAATATCTCTTATCGTAACTTTTAATTGATAGATATTTATTTTAGAGGGCATGATGGGTGCATTCTTTGGGATAAATTTACAGTTGTACGTCGATCTCTTTTTACAATCTCATTACATTAACTGTGGTCTTGCTCAGATGAAGCTCATGAGCTATTTGACGATAAGAATGACCCTCAGATACCATCTGCAAAACTTTAGGTGCATACTTATCAGCTTTAACCCTTTGTCCTGGTTTTCGACCTAATTTTTTACCCTTAGCTTTAGCAGCAGCCAAGCCAGAACGAACTCTTTCTCTAACTAAATCCCTTTCAAACTCAGCCAAAGAAGCCATGACAGAAGCAATCAATTTTCCTTGGGGTGTCGTCAAATCAAACTGAAGTCCCGTAGTGGCTATTACCGACACTCCCCAGTGAGCTAAATCTTGTAGAGTGGTTATCAGGTCAATAG
>JBAUJE010000444.1:0-22235 GCA_049683475.1 Coleofasciculaceae cyanobacterium
GACAAAACCTCGCCGCCGCAACATTTTGAGCTGGGATTTGATGGGTAAGATCCACTATAGTCAAAGCTGAGTTGATTTGGGCGATGACACCTTTCATCACTGCCACATAGACATCCTTCAAGCCAAAGTCGCTCAGGAGAGTAATGATTCTCTGCTCAGGTATTTCCACCTTTCCCCCTGACTGCTGTGTCTATATTGTTAATTAGAGAATTCAGCCAAGTAGACAGTCACCAGCTTTGTCTAGCTGATGGTGTTAACCTAGATTTGTGCAACTTGTTGTCCCAAGGCACTAGTTGGCTACACTTAGCACTCCCTCTCTAGTTAGATCATAGCTGTTTTCAGAAGCACCCAGAATGTTCCTTTTGCCAGAGGTCATTCCTAGATTTATTTGGGTAAGCTTCTAAAGCTGTTTGTAGTAAATTTTTCCCTTAATTAGGAGTCAAAAACTGTATGAATAAAGTAATCGCTTGGTTGAAAAGTATTCGGCTGGCTCAAGTATTAACTGTTTTTCTGGCTGGCGTCTTACTGTTTGTTAGCACAGCTTGCAGTGGTGGAGTCTCAGCCAATACAGGTAACGGAGTCAAAGGGGAAGTTCCTAATAGTGATGTTAATTCCCTCTACCAAGGTGGAAAAGACAAGAGCAGCTACGGGGATGTCGATCCTAGAAGAGATACCAGCAAAGCCCAAATCAAAGCTAAGGGTTTAGTTGACAATGCTAATGCTAATACTAAACAGTCAGTTGATAATCCTTCTGAACTTATTGAAAATATCCAGGAAGGTAAACCTTTAGGAAAAAGAGTTGAGAAGCTTGGTAAAAATATCAGTGAGTCAGCCCAAGAGTTAACAGAAGGTGTTAGTGAGGGTACTCAAAAAGGTATCAAAAACGTTAAAGAAAATAGCACCGATGCGGCAGAGGATGTAACCAAAGCAGTTAAGCGCTCAGCTCGAGACGTTAAAGAAAGCACTCAAAAGGCAGCCCAAGAGACTGCTAAGAGTACTTCTAGAGTAGCTGAAGATGCCGCTGATGCAGTTAAAGAAAAGGTTAGTAAAGACGTTAAAACTACCCAACGTGCATTAGAAGATGCGGCTGACAAGGTTGATTAAGTGCTTGGGCATCTAAATTTACTTGTGAGTTTCTGAAAATAGAGACTGCTTTTAAAAGCAGTCTCTTGTTTTTACTATCCTTTCAAAAATTGATGCTCCCGTCGCGTGTTTCGAGGGATTCTAGAGCTGAGCAAAGCCGTTCAGGTTTCCCTTACTGCTAGAGCTTTACTTGTTGTTTCCCTGAAACTAATGGAAGTAACCCGTTAAATTACTTATCCCCGCTGATGATACCAAGCATCAAGAGCTAATTGATGCACTTCACGCCAAGGGAAATGGTTCTGCCGCGCCAGCTTGGCACAATCTTCATATTCTGGCTGCACGTTAAGGATTTGCTTCTCTCCCGTTACCCTACGACTAGCTATCTTGACTCGTACCAGACCATATTTGGTCTGAACCTCCTCAATTTCCCGCTCAAGAATTGCCCGTTGTTGAGTACGGCGGCGGATACCTAAAGTTGTAGTTTCTCGAAATAAAATCTCTTCACAAGTTGTTAACTTATCTGGGAGACAGATAACCGTTAACAAAATTCCCGGACGAGACTTCTTCATGCTAATTGCTTGGGTGAAGACATCAACAGCACCAGCCTCAAATAGCACCTCAAATACATAGCTAATCGCCTGGGGATTCAAATCATCAATTTGAGTTTCCAATACGCAGATAGTTTCTAATTCAGAAGATGGCGGAGATAAGGGAATAATTTTCGGTTCAGGTTGAGTAGATATACTTGTTTGTTTACCCCGTTCCCACTCCCCATTAACTGCTTGACCAATCCAGAGTCTCAGGATATTAGGAATTGGTAACTGCATCGAACCTGCACCTAGACCAACCTTCTCAATAGTCATTGCTGGTGGAGAGCCAAAACTAGTGGCAAGGGTAACAGCAAGAGCCGCTCCAGTTGGGGTAACCAGTTCCTTGGCAATGCTATTGCTGTAAACTGGCACCTGCCGAGATTCCCAAAGCTTTAGCACCGCTGGAACCGGCACTGGTAGCCGACCGTGAGCAGCCCAAGTCGTACCACCACCAGTGGGGAGAGCCGAACAATAAAGTTGGTCAATCCCTAACCAATCTAAGCCCAGGCAAGTACCCACAATATCTACAATGGCATCAGTGGCCCCTACTTCATGGAAATGAACTTTTTCAGGAGCAATTCCGTGTACTGCCCCTTCTGCTTCTGCTAGCTTGCTAAAAACAGCCAGACTCCAGTCGCAAACTCTAGACGGTAATCTTGCTACTTTAATCAATTGCTCAATTTCTGGCAGGTGTCGGGCTGAGGTATGACCGAGGAAATGGTGCTGATGATTTGCCGCCTCTTTTTTTTCTGAAGAGTGAGTAGCATTGGTGAGCAAATCAACATGGACTTTAGTTGCTACCTGGCCATTACGCTGAACAGTTTGGGCCCTCAACTTGTATTCCTCTTCCATACCCAGTCCCGCCAGTTTTTCAACTAGATACTCTAAAGGTACACCAGCCGCCACAAGTGCTCCTAGGCACATATCACCGGCAATTCCCGTCTGGCAATCTAGGTAAGCGAATTTGGTCATTGCATTTTGACTAAAAACTGCCTTTTTTTCCGCGTCGTTCTATCCCTTTGTCCGTAGCTCATATGGCTTAATTTCTACCCTATCTTACGTATGACAAACATTTTTGAACAAGTTTTGGACAAAGGATCTGGTAGTTTCTTTCTTGTTAACTCTCTGATAAGATGATAAATTTCAATGGCTACAATTGTATCTGTTCATCCGGAAACACCACAAATACGCCGAATAGAGGAAATAAGGGATGCACTGCGAAGTGGTGCAGTGATGCTGTATCCAACTGATACCGTTTATGCGATTGGTTGCGATCTCAATGTCAAATCAGCAGTGGAAAAGGTAAGGCGTTTGAAGCAACTATCTAATGATAAGCCTCTCACATTCCTTTGTTCTTCGTTATCCAATATCGCTCAATATGCTCTAGTAAGTGACCCCGCTTATAGAATTATGAGGCATCTAATCCCAGGGCCTTATACTTTTTTGCTGCCAGCAACGAAGTCAGTGCCCAAACTCGTCATGAGCCCTAAGCGAAAAACTAGCGGCATTAGGGTTCCGGATCATCAAGTTTGTCAAGGATTGCTTCAAGCCCTAGGCAATCCAATCATTTCCACTTCTGCTCACCTCCCCGATGAAGTAGGCGAGATGCCCACAATAGGTCTAGAAAGAGCAAGACTATTCGATGCCCTTGATAATCTAGTTGATATCATTGTTGATAATGGTTCAGAGTTAGGTGCTGAAACATCAACAATTCTAGATATGACTGGTACTGAACCCATTATGGTGCGTAAGGGTTTAGGATGGGAAGCGGCTACTACTTGGGTTACTACCGAATCAGTTAAGGTCGGTAGTAGGTAGTAGAGAGTGAAACGAATTGGCATCTCTACTTCAGGGTGGTTTAGTTTGATAGGGTGAAAGCCCTCTGCTTTGGAGTTGACTGCTCCTGTTCCTTGGAGTGGGGCAGGAGCATAGTCATGAACATTCATCATCAGGTAGCAGAGGAAAAAGGATATACCACTGCTCGGAGTACTTAAAGGTTTACTAACGAATCAACCCACTTTCCGGATTGTCCTACTAAAACAAGTCCCCAACTTTGCTGGGAAACCGAGCGGTCATATCTACTCAAATACACACAGGACGAGGATTAACAGCTTTTTATAGCTGCGAATAAGCTGGTGCTTAGACCGAGTGAAATCTTAGTCAGCTCACGAACTATGACAGCATCTTTCCGATCAATGAGGGTGGCATTCTACATTCAAATGGCAGGCAGTGACAGAGGAGCAAACCTTGTAGACAAGCTCCAACCGACTTTTCCTCTGCTGGTGCCCTAGCAATTTGTACCTGTAGTCTCTAGGGGCAATACCATGAATGCTCAAACTTCTAATTACATCAACGAAAATTCCCAGACCAATTTTCACAAGACTGAATTGGCTCAAGAAATCGAGACTAAAAGCTTGAGTGAGCTGTTGATTGAAGAACTACACTCCTACCTTGGCTCACAGTCAAGCTCTGCTGTGGGAGTGGCTTCTCGACTAGCCCAAGAGGTAGAAAGGATTTGCCGCAAAAGCCATCGCATCCAAATGAGTGGTGAGATTCGCTCTTGGCAATTGACTCTAGCGCGTCACCGTTTACAAAAATGCCTCAACTATTTGAAACTCGGTCCCAAGCAAGGTCGCGTTGAATTGCACAGCAACTTGAGTATCATGGTTTACCGCCATGTGGCTCAACCTCAATCCCATTTAAATTTTTCCGCTCGGCAGAATTTAATTGAGGATTGTTTGCAGGAATTCTACGCTGAGTCCCTCAAGGCTTTTCGGCGTGAAAATCAGTTAGGCATAAATTATACTCCCCGTAGCCAACTAGAGCTAGCAGAGTATATAGCTTTTACCGAGCAATATGCCAAGCGACGTATTCCTTTGCCCAATGGTAGTAGCCAGCAGCTAATTATACTCAGAGCCCAAAGTTTTGCTAGACGCCAGCCTAGCGAAACTCCCCTTGATATTGAGCAGGCGGTGGAGTTTGCCAAAGACGAGGGAGCGGCTGAGCTTAGTCGCTCACCGGCAATTCAACAGGTGCGCTCTCGCCTAGTAGCTCAAACTATTGATCCTAGTGAAGCCGTTTTGCGGGAGCGTGTTGTCTCTGAGCTAGTGCAGTATCTCGAAAAGCAGGGTCACTCTGACTGTGCCGATTACTTGGTCTTAAAGTTACAAGACCTAGCTGCACCGGATATCGATGATATTCTTGGTCTGACACCTCGCGAACGGGATTACTTGCAGCAGCGGTTTAAATACCATGTCGAAAAGTTTTCTCGTTCCTCCCACTGGAAACTGGTACATGAATGGTTAGGAGCAGACTTGGATCAAAAGCTGGGTATGTCATCTGAGCAATGGGAAATTTTTGTAGCACAACTTGATCGCCCCTTAAGAGAAATACTACCCCTTAAACTCGCTCGCCAAAGTGATGCAGAAATTGCTCAAGCCCTGCAAATCAGTGCCAAAAAGGTACAAAAGTCCTGGACTCAGCTCTTGTCCTTAGCTTGGAAGACTCGCAACGATAACAAATAGGCTCTAAGTCGGGTGTAATTAGTCTCAAAAGTCGATTGTGACTAACTTTTGCTAAGGTATTGTTAACAATTAAAAACTCTGTCTGCGTACCCCTACCTGGGGTACTCTACTTCGGGGTTGCAGGTGACATCTCCTCGATCAACACACACAACTTAAAGCAGTCAGTTATGGCGGTCAACATTGCTCAAGCTTCAGCTTTAGGCAAAACAGCAGCACAAGATAAGCAAGCACTCAGGCAAGTTTGGGGCAACATCGAGCCAGATAGTTGTCCCAAATCCTACAATTTCCATATGCATACCAACTGCTCTGATGGTCAGCTCAAGCCAGAGGAGCTAGTTAAGCAGGCGGTAGAAATTGGTCTTAAAGGGTTTGCTATTACGGATCACCACACCATTGATGGCTACCAAGTAGCTAACAATTGGCTGGAAGACTGGCGGCAAATGTCGCCTGCTACCCCCCTGCCTCATCTTTGGACTGGGGTTGAAATCACGGCTAATCTATTGGGAACGGAAGTTCACATTCTTGGCTATGCTTTCGATCCCAACTGTCAAGCTCTACAAACTTACCTACAAGGAAATGCACCTTGCAGTGAGCATGCTCCGGCAGCAGCTGTAATTTCTGCCATTCATCAGGCTGGCGGTTTAGCCGTTTTAGCCCACCCAGCACGCTACCGCCGCTCGGCTCAAGAGCTAGTACCTGTGGCAGCTCAATTAGGAATTGATGGTGTAGAAGCCTACTACTCCTATAACAACTCCAAACCGTGGCGAACCAGTCCCAGACAAACTCAGGAAGTAAAGCGCCTTGGTCTTACTTACAATCTACTCACGACCTGCGGCACTGATACCCACGGTCTGAACTTGCTATTGCGTATGTAAACCGGAGTGTCGAGGTTAAAAGATAGAGCGGTTCAAAAAGGATGCTTTGAAAATTGAATTACCTATAACCAGCTAGACTCAAAATCTTAATTTATGCCTAGCCTGGTCTAGGTATTCGGGTTTAGAGAGAGAGTATATGGTTGTCAGGAAAGTTTTCTGACTCTTGCTTGCTGAGTATTTACCTCTTCCTTAGCCCAGTTAATATCAGGAGTTGCATCACTGTGACCGATTTTACCATCAATCGACTTACTAACGATGAGTTCGATAACATCAACCCTCAAGTTTCTGCTGTAGGAGATGTGGTTTGGACTCAGGTTTCTAGTCCTGGTAATAGTAACATCTACTACTACAGTGGGCTGAGCCGAAGAACGAGTGTTATTGCCCCAAGACCCGAAAATGAAACTGAAGCTCGGATTTCTTCCTTCGGAGACGTAGTCTATCAAATTGATTCTGGTGACAATGACACAAACATAGGCCTCTACGATGCCGTCCTTAGAGGAAGCCGATTAATTGTGACCAGTAGCAGTAACGAAACTAATCCCCAGATATCTGGTCCGCATTTTGTATATGAGCTTGAGTCGAGTCCTGGTAATAACGATATTTACTATCGCAATATTTTTACTAACAGCTCCACCCCCATCGCTAATCAATTAAGTAATGAAACTAATCTTCAGATTAGTCAAGACTACGTAGTCTACGAACGAGAGGTAAGCCCTACTAATACAGATATTTATTTGTATGATCTTGGTGAAGCGAGTACTATCCCCATTGCTACAGACCAAAATAAGGAGATTAATCCCCAAGTTTCCTTTTACGGTATTGTCTACGAATCTCACTCAACTAGTAACTCTGGGGAAACTGATAGCAATATCTACTTGTACAACACATTAAGTAGGCAGACTACTGTACTAGCTGATAGTGAATTTGATGAAATTAATCCTCAGATTGATGGTGAATATATAACTTGGCAAGCCTGGGACGGTAATGATTGGGAGGTACATCGCCATGACATCAGAGATAACATTACAATTCAGTTGACAGATAACAACGTTGACGACATTAACCCTCAGGTTTCACAATTGGGCTATGTGGTTTGGGAAAGAGTCGTAAGCAACAGTGACACTGATATTTATTTCTTTAACGGCTCTTCTACTACGGTTGTTGATAACACCCGAAATAGAAGTATTAATCCCCAGCTTTCTGATACTCATCTCACTTGGCAAACCTGGGATGGTAATGATTGGGAAATCTACGCGACTAACTTAAATCCACGTCCTGGCCTCTTTTCCTTTTTTTAGTTGCCTCAAATCATTTACCGCCTAATTCTTTGAATGTAGGCGGTAAATATTAACAACGAGATTGATTAAAGCTACGGAAAAACAAGAATATTCTTGTTTTTCGATGTTTCTTATCTATTTAGATTCAAAACCATTACTTTTACCAGAGGTCTGTGATTTATTGCCAGATACCGCTTTGTATCATCATCGTGATACAAATTCCCAAACTCGCTAGTACAAAGACAAGACCTAAAGCAAAGGACTGACCCAAGTGTTTAGGGGTTTGTGAAACTTTCATATTTCTTATTATTTATCGTGAATATATGATAAATAATAACAGTGTTTTTAATTTTGCCTGAGAAAAAGTTAAGCTTCTTAAATAAAGACAATAATACTTAATACTTATTTGAGTATAGACTATTATTCTATATCAATTGCTCATACTTTTTTGGCCCAAGCTTGCTGCTAGTGGCGATGATAGCTTACAAATGTTGTTATGGGGGAGACGCGGAGAGTTAATTTAGTAACCCTCCGGTCTTCTTCTTTGATTCTTTAGACTACAATCTCTCGACTACCTCATAAGTAATAGACAAAGCCGCCATACCAGAGGTGAGATATTGCGATCGCGAACGAACCTGAGTACGTAAATCACTCAACATAGCGTCAATTATATCCACTGGTTCTATTAGTTCCGTTGGACTCCTTCCCTTGCTCCCTCGCAGACTGCGTAATCTTGACATAGCATCAGTTAGCGGTTGTTCACTGGCAATTACTAAAATTTCTGACCTGCCTAGATTTTCCTCTACCAACACAAAAGGATCATCTTCAGGATCGGGAACTAACAGGGTTTCCTTTGGCTTAATTTTTGTCAGTTCTATTAACTCTTCATCAGAATTAGGCTGAAAATTATTGGGGAAAATTACCGTTAAACTTCCTGTTGGATCAATGGAGATTATACCAAGATAAAGTGCCTCTTCTTCACGGTTTTCGATTTGTAACTGAAATGGTTCTTCGGCGGGCAAAGATTCTCCGCGAGAACCATAACCTGTACAACCACTGTCATCTTGACGACAACTGCTGCGAGGGGTAATAACTTCAGCAATTAATTGTTTGCCTCGTTCTGGCTTCATTGTTACCCGCACATCTAACTCAGAAGATTGGGCATTTAGAGTTAATTTAACCACACGAGCCGCCAACAAAGATTTAAATTTAGGTCTGAGGCGAGATATGGCTGCCTCTATTGTTTCACCTGGCTGGGCAAAGGATTTAGGCATCAACTCTAGGGACTGGGAAAACAAGCCAATACTACCTTCTGGTGGAATTTCTCTAGCATTTTGTTCTTGCAATTGCTTTTGATAAGCAGAAGTCATCCGACTGAGAATATAGTGTACTTGTTGGGGGTAAGGTTCATTACCAGATTGAGCAAGAACAGCTTGTATGCGATTAATTTTTTCTAGGGCAGTTTTAGCTGTATTAGTATCAGCATCTAAAGAAGGGTCAAGACCAATACGCAAATTTATATTGGGCGGAATTGAACGAGCATATTCTTGCAAAGGTTGTCCAGGTTGCAACTGCATCTGACCTTCAATTTCAGCTGTTCCTAATAAGCCATCACGAGAGATTAACTTAATGTTGGTTGAGCCTCTTTCATTAGTTCCCACTGTAGTGAGGACTGCACCTTCCCCAAAAGCATCCATACTTTCTGGCTCAATTCCACCTAACCATATTATTGCTTGGTTGTTATTTACTTCCAGAACTACTGCTTCAGCTGGTGGAACTTGCCGAGGAATAAAGTAAATTGGTTTATTACCGTTATCAGTACCAGGTTGCACTTCCACTAAAGGATTTTGTGCAGGAACAGGCAACTGAGCAATATTGCGATCTACAATGTCTATCACATTGTTAACTGCATCGGTTTGTTGCCACAAGTATTGGGTAAGTAAGTAGGTGAAAGCACCAGCTGCAAAACCAGTAAAAGTGTAATCAGCTGCTAGCTGTTTAGGTTTAGTCGAAGCAATAACCACACCAGCAGCTACCCCTCGACGGCGTGCCTCTCGTAACTCTTCTGGAGAAAGTTCCAGCTCTTCTCGCCATTTTTCTTGAAAAGCTAATTCCTCTGGACTAGCTTTGGCGTTAGTTTCATTATCAACTGAACGCACCCGAATATTACCCCTAGTTCCACCACCTGAGTGACAACTATCCAGGACAACGGTAATGTTCTCAGTTTTTTTCTTTAGACCGGACATTAACAAAAATAAAGTTTTGCCCGTAATATCATTAACAATATCGTTGCGAGAACTGTCATCAGCTGGGACAAAGGTACTGTTGTAAGGTTCACTAGGATTGATGGGGTTGGGGTCAAGGACAAAAGAACCGTGACCGGAAAAGTGAAAGACAACCACGTCCCCAGGTTTGGCTTGCTTAATCAGGTGTTCTTCAAATGCGGTTAAAATAGCCTCACGACTGGCCTGATTATCAGTTAAGGTTAGGATGTCATCTTTTTTAAAGTCAAAGCGGTGAGTTAATAAATGTTGCTGCAACTCAACATCATTGACACAACCGAACAATTCACGGAAACGTTTAGCTTGGGGATATTTGTTAATTCCCACTAGCAGAGCGAGTTTGCGAGGTGTACTTTGGGCAAGAACCTTACCATAATTCAGACTGCGACGCTGAAAATCTAACTGGCTTAAACCGATGCTAGCAAGGGCAGAACCAGCGAACTGTAAGAACTGACGGCGCTTAATTCTAGGCATAATATATTTGCTGCAATGTCGGGTAGAGAACAGGAAAATCAATTTTGTTTGACTACATTATTGTCTAGTTCTAGCCCGTGATAGGTTTTGCAGTTTAGTCCTAACGAAAGGCACTCTTGAGTATGAAATCCCACGCAAAGGCACAAGTAATATCACGTCGGCTTGAATACCCATAGTTAGAAATGACGCGGAGATTTCGATCTGGTGAGGGACTCAGATCCTTGAGGCTTACCAATGGATAATTGACAATTGATAATTAATCAGGTTTACGATGAAATTGCCAACAATTTACACAAATAACTCAAACCTGCCATCAAGCCTTAACCCGTGCTAATCTGATCAGAATTGTTAAACTAATACGCTTGTACCCACCAGCCTAACCAACCCAGCGCCTATGGTTCATATCAAGCGTGTGGAACTCACTAACTTCAAGTCCTTTGGTGGCACGACGAAAGTTCCCCTGCTGCCAGAGTTTACAGTTATTTCTGGGCCAAATGGGTCAGGTAAATCTAATATCCTTGATGCTCTTCTCTTTTGTCTTAGTCTCGCCAGTTCTAAGGGTATGCGAGCTGAACGTCTGCCTGATTTAGTTAACCACAACAAAGAGCATCGGGGTACCGTAGAGGCAAGCGTTACCGTTACCTTTGATTTGTCCGATTTCGATGGAGAGCTGGGGACGCAGGAAGCTGGGTCAGGAGGAGATGAGGGAGCTGGGGAAGCTGGGGAAGCTGGGGGAGAGCGGGAAAATCCTTTGTCTTCTGAGTGGAGTGTTACTAGACGTTTGCGAGTAACGAAACAAGGGAGTTATAGCTCGAATTACTATATCAACGGAGAATCTTGTACTCAGACAGAACTGCACGAGCAGTTGAACCGCTTACGGGTTTATCCAGAAGGCTATAACGTGGTGCTGCAAGGGGATGTCACCAACATCATTTCTATGAAGCCGCGAGAACGTCGGGAAATTATTGATGAGTTGGCTGGTGTGGCAGCATTTGACCGCAAAATTAACCAAACGAAAGATACTTTAGTTCAGGTTAAAGAACGAGAGGACAGCTGCCGTATTATTGAGAAGGAGCTAATTGTCCAGCGCGATCGCCTTGCTGCTGACCGTACTAAAGCAGAAAGATACCAAAAACTACGGGCAGAACTACAAGAGAAGCAGCAGTGGGAAGCAGTAATTAAATACAAGGTTATTCAGCAACAGCAAGCTCAGCTAAGACGGCTTTTTGAAGCAGGGGAAGCAGAAGAGGCTAAACTAACTAGTCAACTAACCTCCCTCTCCGCACAAATTGACCGAGCTAGCACCGAATTAGACGAGCTTAACACCCGTGTAAAGGCTTTGGGAGAAGAAGAACAAGTCGCCGTTGCTTCAAGCTTGGCTACTCAGCAAGTAGAACAGCGACAACTACAAAACCGCCAACAGGAACTAAGTAATAACCAGGAAACAACTGAGGCGAAACTGCAAGGGACAAAAGAGGAAATTCAGCAACACGAGCAAACTATAGAACGGCTAGAGCAACAACATCGGCTTGATAAGCAAAGTATTGCCTCTCTAATTAGCCAACGAGATCAAGTTCAAGCTATCCTTAACCAAAGTCGAGAACGAGCCAATGCGATCGCCTCGGCCTCAGAAGCTTGGGTACAAGAACAAACTAGCCTTTCTCGCCAAGTAGAAACTTTACTAAAACAGATTAATCCTCAGCGTACTGAGCAAGCTCAATTACAAGAACGCCAGTCTCAGTTTGGTCGGGTTATCAAAGAACAAACTGAGCTTTTAGAAAGATTAGAGCCGGAAATTGCCAGCAAACAGTCTCAATTGGCAAACTTGGAAGAACAATTAACTAAATCTTCTGGGCAAATTACCAACCTTGCTCAATCTTTAGCCGCCGCAGAAAAAGAACTACAACTTCAGCAGCAAACCCAGAAGCGATTGTTCTCAGAACAGCGAGAAAAACAACGCCAGTTAGATAAATTAGAGGCTCAAGCTCAAGCTCAGCAGGAAGCTCAAGGTACTTATGCCACTAAAATTATTTTAGAGGTGGGACTGCCCGGTGTATGTGGTTTAGTTGCCCAACTAGGTCGAGTAGAACCTGGCTATCAACTAGCCTTGGAAATTGCGGCTGGTGCACGTTTGGGTAACTTAGTGGTAGAAGATGATGGAGTTGCAGCTGCTGGGATTGAGCTGCTCAAACAAAAAAAAGCGGGTAGGGTGACTTTTTTACCCCTCAATAAGATTCAAGCGCCCAGATTTTCGGAAAATGCTGCTTTGCGTTATGCTTCAGGCTTCATCGATTATGCCGTTAATTTAATTGACCATGAGGCTCGCTACAAAAATATTTTTGCCTATGTTTTTGGCTCTACGGTAGTCTTTGCTAACCTCAGTGATGCCCGTCCCTATCTGGGGCAACACCGTATTGTTACTTTAGAAGGGGAAATCTTAGAAGCTAGTGGTGCAATGACAGGGGGTAGTCGCAACCAACGCTCTAGCTTACACTTCGGTACTAGCGATGCTGTAGAATCCTCAGAAATGAAGGCTTTGAAAAATCGCCTCGAAGAAATTGAGCAGATTTTAGAGCGCTCCTTAGAATTAGTTACCAATCTCTCTGCTTCGGTTAAACAACTAACCGTTGAACTAGCAGAGGCCAAGTCCCTAGGTAAAGAAACCCAGTTGCGCCGGGAACAGTTGGACAAAGAAATTAACAATCAGAGGACGCAACAAGCACAAGTGCGATCGCAACTGGGGCAAAATACTCAGGAGCAGCAAAATGCCACAGAACGTTTGCAAATTCTAGATACTGAGTTACCAATCCTCGAAGCACAGTTGGCAGAACTACGACAACAATTAGCACGGCTAGAGGAATCTCAAACCCACAGCGAGTGGCAGGAAATTCAAAGCCTGATTAAAGCTCAAGAAAGCCAGTTAAAGGAAAAAGAACAAGCAATCCTGGCAGCAGAGAAGAAATTGCTTGAGTTGGAAAATCAGCAGCAACGGCTAGTAGAGAAAAATACCGATTCCTACCGACGCATCGCAGAATATCAAACTCAACAGCAGTCCTGGCAAGAGCAACAATCAGCTTTAAACGATCAGCTCTTAACAATTAAGGAACAGATTACCCAGACTCAAGCCTCCCTTCGCCAGCTTGAACTTAAGTTGGGGAACGTCAGAGAAGAACGCGATCGCGCTGAGGCACACCTGCGCCAATTACAAGAGAGACAACAACGCCGTTCCTGGCAACAGCAAAAACTCCAAGAAACCCAATCGGCAAGACGGGAAGAGGAGGCTAATTTACAAACTCAGCTGCAAAACCAAGAGGCAGAATTACCTAATCCCTTACCAGAAATATCTTTTTTTGTCAATGGTAAAGAAACAGGCTCTCAGAACAATGAACCTCAATTAATTAGCTTAGAATCCCTAACAGCTCAACTTGAACAACTACAAAAGGAACTCAAAAATGGTCAAAAGCGTCTTGAGGGGATGGAACCAGTCAACATGCTGGCTTTAGAGGAATATGAACGTACTAACAATCGTCTACAGGAGCTTTCCGAGAAACTGACAACCTTAGAAGCAGAACGAACAGAACTACTGTTGCGGGTGGAAAATTTCACCACCCTAAGATTACAAGCTTTTAGCCAAGCCTTCGATGCTATTAACGAAAACTTCAAAACTATTTTTGCCGAACTCTCTGATGGTGACGGTTACCTGCAACTCGAAGATGCAGAAGATCCTTTTAACGGAGGATTGAACTTGGTTGCCC
The DNA here is from genome assembly GCA_049683475.1 of Coleofasciculaceae cyanobacterium. Classification (GTDB taxonomy): domain Bacteria; phylum Cyanobacteriota; class Cyanobacteriia; order Cyanobacteriales; family Coleofasciculaceae; genus JBAUJE01. Next base: position 13,861 of record JBAUJE010000444.1, read on the forward strand.
ATCCCAAAGGTAAACCAGTGCGCCGTTTGGCTTCGATGTCCGGGGGAGAAAAATCTCTCACCGCCCTTAGTTTTATCTTCGCCTTGCAGCGTTACAGACCTTCACCTTTCTACGCTTTTGACGAAGTGGATATGTTCTTAGATGGGGCAAATGTCGAGCGATTAGCTAGAATGATCAAACAACAGGCTACTTTAGCCCAGTTTATTGTTGTGAGTCTGCGTAGACCAATGATCGAGTCTTCCGAGCGCACCATTGGTGTTACCCAGGCAAGGGGAGCTTATACTCAAGTTTTGGGGATAAAACTACCACAGAAAAAAGCGATTCGCTAGCCTAAATTACATGATTAGCGTTGAATATTATTGTTAATACTTATTCCAGCAGGAGTTAAGATCAGGATTGCGAGACATAATGACAACTGAACTAATTCGCCAACGCTCCGATATTTTAAATACTCAGGTAATTACCCGTGTCGATGGTAAGCGCCTAGGAGTCGTCAAGGAGTTACTAGTAGATATAGACAGGCGTGAGGTTGTGGCGCTAGGTCTGCGAGACAACCTGATCGCTGTTGCTGGGATGCCAAGGTATATGCTTCTGAGCAGCGTCCAACAAGTCGGCGATGTGATCTTAGTCGATGATGAGGACGTGATCGAAGATGTTGACGTTGAGGCTTACAGCACCCTAATCAACAGCGAAGTCATCACAGAAGTCGGAGAAATGCTAGGTCGAGTGCGGGGCTTCAAGTTTAATGTTGAAGACGGTAAGATAGCTTCTCTAATTATTGCTTCCTTGGGAGTACCCCAGATTCCCGACCAGATCGTTAGTACCTATGAGCTACCAATTGAGGAAATCGTCAGCAGTGGACCAAATCGCCTGATTGTTTTTGAAGGTGCTCAAGATCGGCTCATGCAGTTGACGGTAGGTGTGCTAGAGCGACTAGGTATTGGCAATCCTCCCTGGGAGCGAGAAGAGGAGGAAGCTTATTATAGCCCGGTGGCTCGACCAGAAAATCAACTGGGGACGGGAATTCCTGTACGCACTCCCATCTCTAGACAGACTCAGACACCTGTTCAGATGGAAGAGAGTTGGGAGGATGAGTGGCATGAGCCTGAACCTGAACCAATACCCCTGCGCCGACAAGAGCCTGAACCTGTTTACTATCAAGAGCAAGAGGAAGATAACTGGGGTGATGAATGGGTAGAAGCTCCTAGTAGGCCCGCCGCTAGATACCAAGAGCCAGCTTATAAAGCGCCTGAGCCTTATGGCAAAAGCTACGCCGATGAGTATGAGGAGTATGAGGTAGAAGGGGATGCTTGGGAAGATGAGGTAGAACCAGAGCCTTACAAAGCTCCGAAGATTAATATTCCGGAAAAGACTAAAGCTCCAGAATACGAAGAAGAAGCTGGTTATTAACTAACTGCTCAAAACTGATGCTTTTCCTCATCCCCTTCACCCCTTTTCCCAAAGATGGCGAAGGGGATTTAGGTTTAGAATGGCGATCGCTTATTTTATTCCTCTTCATCCTCTTCTAGTGGAAATAAATCAGTTGCTTTACTTCCCAAAAGTCCAAAAATAGCACCGATACCCATATTCCAAGTAGTATTGCAGGTTTCAAAGACGCGGCTTTGCTGGGGAGAGAGGTTGTCTTTTTCTGCTAACCGGAGGGAAATTCCACCAGAGAGGAGGGTAAAGCAGACGACGGTAAAAAAGACTTGTCCGAAGACGGAGGGAAGTTTGAGATTGTTCACAGATGTGTCCTCAGTGGGTTAACTGAATTCACTATCGCAATTTTGTTTTGTAGTTATTTCTCTGACTTACCTGACTTAGCCTGACTTAATTGAAAAAAAGCCGCTAGACTGGCGTTTAGATGTCTGCTTGCTCTAGTTGATGGCATTTCTCAAGAATTTTCTAGAAGATATGGCTAGGGAGAAAAATCTATAATTCAAGGATGGTATACAAACTCTAACCGAACAAGGACGGGTATTAATTTTATTAGACGGATTGGACGAAGTTAGAGAAACTGATAGCAGTCGAATCTTGCGACAAATTCGGGAATTATCGCAGCAGTTTCCCAAAAATCAATTTGTAATCACCTGCCGAATTGCTGCACGGGAATATACCTTTGTACAATTCACTGAGGTGGAAATTGCCGATTTCAAAGACGAGCAAATTGCTGATTTTTCTAACAAGTGGTTCCACAGCAAAAACGACCCGATTAAGGCAGAAAGATTTCTGCAAAAACTTAATGAAGACCCACCTATCCGGGAACTAGCTACCAATCCACTACTACTAACGTTGTTGTGTCTAGTATTTGAAGACTCAGGTAGTTTTCCCAGCAATCGCGCCGAACTTTATGAAAATGGCGTGGATGTGTTGCTGAAAAAATGGGATGTGAAACGCAATATTGAACGTGACCAGGTTTACAAGGGATTGTCCCTAAAGCGGAAGGAAGATTTACTCAGTCAGATTGCACGAACTACTTTTGACGCTGGTAATTACTTCTTTAAGCAAAGGGAAGCAGAACGTTACATTAGTCAGTATATTCAAAACTTACCAGGTGCTAGTACTGACCCAGAGGTACTAGAACTAGATAGTATGGCTGTGTTGAAATCAATTGAAGCGCAGCATGGTTTTTTGTAGAAAGAGCAAGAGGCATTTATTCTTTCTCCCACCTGACTTTTCACGAGTATTTCACGGCACGCAAGATTGTGGCAAGTTGTAACCAATATGCTGTTGATGATCAAACTCTGCAAGCTTTGGTCAGTCATCTAACCGAGAACAGATGGCGAGAAGTATTTTTGCTAACAGTTCAGATGTTGGATAGTGCTGATGTTTTATTGCGGTTAATGAAGCAAGAGGTTGATTCGCTGCTATCTGATGATGAAAATTTACAAGTGTTCTTAACTTGGCTCTTTTTTAAATCTCTATCAGCTTCCTTAGATGACAAGATTAACTACTATAAACTAGTAGCAATTAGAGTATTTTATTTTTGCCTTGTCTTTATTCATGAATTCAGACTTTTTAGTTGTGACGAACCAATGGATTTAGCTGATCAGTTTAATGTTCATATTCAAGGTATTTCATTTAGCAAAAATGGATTGAGTTTTGATTTGGAATTATATTCCTTATTAGATTTTTTGGGTTGTAGTTGGTTCTCACCCAAAGATGCTCTTGCTACAAATATAGATAATATTTTAGAGTACTTTCCACTGCCCCATAATCCCAAAACAGATATAAAAAAACTTAAAGATAACTTACCTCAGCTACCAGACCCTAACCAAGAAAAAGACAAGTTTACAAAAATCTGGGCAAATATTAGTCCTATTTGGACTGAACAGCTAAGAAGAATTATGATTAAGTATAGAAAAATTGGTTATGATTGGCAGTTGAGCGAAGAACAGTTAGAGTTATTAATGCAATACTACGATGCCAACAATTTCTTATTGGAGTGCCTCGATCTCCCCGATATTTACGTCAGCCGAGAAGTGCGACAAGAAATAGAAGATACATTACTACTACCAATCGAAGAAATTAAAAAGAGAAATAACTAATCATCATCTTCTTCTGGCAGAAAACCAGAATCCAAAACTTCTACCAACTGATAAGGACATACTTTAGGAAAACTATCTATTGGCAATTCAGTTTCAGCACTCGCCTGTTCAACTGCATCTAAATAGCACTCGGTAAATACCTCTTCCAAATAAGGCTTAAGACTAGGAGAATCCCTAATAGCTTTTCTAATGCGTCTACGATGTTCTACAATACTTCCCTTCCAGCTACCACTTCTCAACTCCGGTTGATACTGCCACTTAAGTAAATGAATCAAAACGATAATCAGATTACTTTCTGAACTCCTGCGTTCCCGCCGTCCCATCTCCTCTATTTCTTCAATTAGATTTTCCCAGTCAACAGCCGGGTAATCCTGACTCCGTAATTTTTCTACAGTAGTGTCAATCCATCTTAAATAATCTATTTCGTAAAGCTGTTGTCGATTAACTTCTAATTCTCTAGTCATAATAATTTTCTTGTTCTACTTACCAACATCCCCAACATAAATTCCCAAAGCTAACGCCGTTTGCACCAAATAACTATTCGGATCTACCGAGGTAGGACTTTGTCGCAATACTTCTGCCAGAGGAACACTGATAACGTGAGTATCTTGCCAACTCACCATCCGACCATATTGTTCTTGTTCAACTAAATCTACTGCTGTTTTACCAAAAGCCGTCGCAACAATACGATCTAGGGCAGAAGGTATACCACCACGCTGTACATGTCCTAGAACAGTTACCCTAGTTTCTACCTGTTTAGCGGTGCAGTCAGAAACTTGTTCGGCGATGTATTGACCAATTCCCCTTAAACGCACTTGACCTAGGGAATCAGTATAAACGCTGGATGCTCCATTTGCTGTTTTCACACCTTCTGCAACAACAATTAAGGCAAATTTGCGTCCCCAATGGTCTCGTAAGTCTTCAATTTTTGCACAAGTATCTTTGATTGAGTAAGGAATTTCCGGAATTAAAATAATATCAGCACCCCCAGCAATACCAGAGTGAAGGGCTAAATGTCCCGCCTCACGCCCCATCACTTCAACTATCATTACTCGGTCATGGCTAGCAGCAGTATAAGTTAGGCGATTTAAGGCCTCGGTGATGGTATTAATCGCGCTATCAAATCCAACAGAACGTTCTGTTAAAGCAACATCATTATCAATGGTTTTTGGGATAGCTACTAAATTCCATTTGCCCTGACAAGCTAAGTTCTGGAGAATAGCCAGACTACCATCACCACCAATAGCAATTAGACTATCCAATCCTAACTCTTCATACCCAGCAATAATCTCACTAGCACGCTCTAATGTATCTCCTTTAGTAGTGCTTCCTAAAATTGTTCCCCCCATACTTAGCAGAGGATCGATACCGTGTACATCTAAACCGTGGAGATTTAAAGCGATCGCTTTACGCTCAAGTAAACCTTGGGTTGCATAAGGAATACCAACTACTTCCCAATTGTAAGTTATGGTGGCATGACTGATAACTGCTCTAATTACACAGTTTAGTCCCGGACAGTCACCACCACTAGTGAGAATGCCAATCCTTTTTCGCTTACCCATAGGTTTTTAGAGATTTAAGTTGGCTATTGAGTATAGATGGGGAGGTGAGGGGGGTAGAAAGAATGAAGAATGAAGAATGAAGAATGCAGAATTAAGAGTTGAAATTCTAAATTCTAAATTCTAAATTCTAAATTCTCCTGACTCCTTACCCTACCCAAATTTCACACTTCATTTAGACTTAACGGTTTTTTCCAAGTAGGTTGGAAACTTTGAATTGCTTTCATATACTGCACCCGTTCAAAGGCACTTTCATCAGGACAGTTAATTTGACTCATACTACCCTGCATCTGCTGAACAGATTCATACTCATGTTCTTCCATCCATTGCAGCATTCCCTGCTCAATTTCCCCAATTTGTTCAATACCATGACGCAGTAGTACGCTGACTAGTAGGGTAATATTGGCACCCACCATTAACATTTTTAAAACATCCTGGGGTTTGTGAATCCCACTAGTAGCAGCAAAGTCCACATCAAGACGACCATAAAGAATGGCTATCCAACGCATGGGTAAACGCATGGCTTGGGGTGTACTTAGCAAGATATTCGGTGTTACTTCTAATTCCTCTAAATCAATATCTGGCTGATAGAAACGATTGAATAAAACTAGACCATCTGCCCCTGTATCAACTAAACGTTTAGCCATATTTGCCATGTTGCTAAAAAACGGACTAAGTTTAATCGCAACTGGGATATTTAATTCTGATTTAACTGCTTGCAGAATATCAAGATAGTTTTGCTCAATTTGTGCCCCCGTTGTTTCCATATCAGTGGGAATAGAATAGATATTTAATTCCAGGGCATCGGCTCCCGCTTGCTCCATTTCTTTGGCATAATTACACCATCCCCCCATAGTAGAACCGTTAAGACTGGCAATAATAGGGATATTAACCAGCTCTTTTGCCTTACGGATCTGGTTAAGATATTCCTCACCCTCAACGTGAAAGATTTCCGGTTCAGGAAAATAAGTTAGAGCCTCAGCAAAACTCTCTGTACCATGTTCTAAATGATGGTGTAATTCAAACTGTTCTTGGCGTAATTGTTCCTCAAATAAAGAGTGAAGAACTATCGCTGCTGCACCTGCATCTTCTAATCGTTTGAAGTTATCAATATCTTCCGTTAAAGGTGCTGCTGCACCAACTACTAATGGCGATCGCAGGTTTAGTCCTAAATAAGTCGTAGTTAAATCCATCTTCCCTCCCACTCATTACTCATTACACTAGACCTCTTGCCTAAATCCTAAAAGGGCGTAGCATTTGCGGATAAAAACCTTGATTTTACCGATAAATCCCGGCGCAAATGCTACGCCCCTACAGATAAAAATCGACTTTTGCAAAAGGTCCACTCCTTACTCCTTACTCCTTACTCAGACTGCCTTGCAGCAAGATATTGATACATTTGCCAGCGTAAATTAACATCCTCTTGGGCTGCTTCTAGTAAGCGTTTGGCTTCCTCTGGTTTGCTCTTGGTGAGCATTTTGAAGCGATTTTCCTGGTACATGGATTTTTCTACCGGGAATTTTGGCGATCGCATATCAACTTGCAAGGGATTTTTACCTTCCTTAACTAATTCCGGGTTGTAACGATAAAGTAACCAACGACCAGCATCTACCATTTCCTTTTGATGAGACATAGCTGTGGTCATGTTAATGCCGTGGGCAATACAGTGGGAGTAGGCAAGAATTAAGGAGGGGCCATCATAGGCTTCTGCTTCTAGGAAGGTTTTCAGGGTGTGTTCGTCTCTGGCCCCCATCGCTACACTGCCTACATAGACATTACCGTAGGTCATAGCCATTAAGCCGAGGTCTTTCTTAGCTGCGGGTTTGCCAGCGGCGGCAAATTTAGCTACAGCCGCGCGGGGAGTGGCTTTGGAGGCCTGACCACCTGTATTGGAATAAACTTCTGTATCAAGGACAAGAACATTGACGTTACGGCCACTAGCCAAGACATGGTCTAAACCACCGTAGCCAATATCATAAGCCCAGCCGTCACCACCAATAATCCAAACACTCTTTTTAACTAGGTAGTCAGCAAGGCTGAGGAGTTGTTTAGCTGCTGGGGAATCTAGTTGTTGCAGTTTTTGCTTAAGTTGTTCAACATACTCCCTTTGTTCCCAAATATCAGCTTCGGTTTTTTGCTGATTATTTAAAATGGCACTGGCGAGGTTATCTCCTATTTCCCCGGCTAGCTGACGCACAAGTTCAGCAGCGAATTGAGCATGCTTATTAATGGAAACTCGGAAACCAAGACCGAATTCAGCGTTATCTTCAAAAAGACTATTAGACCAAGCCGGGCCTCGTCCTTGAGCATTTTGCGCCCAAGGGGTGGTGGGAAGGTTCCCACCATAGATAGAAGAACAACCTGTGGCATTGGCAACCACCATGCGATCGCCAAATAATTGGGAAGCTAATTTAAGATAAGGGGTTTCCCCACAACCAGCGCAAGCACCGGAGAATTCAAATAGGGGTTCTTGCCATTGTTGCTGTCTGATGCGTTCTAAATTTAAGGCAGTTCGGTCGGGATTGGGAATTTTTAGGAAAAAATCCCAGTTTTCCCGTTCCTGTTCTCGCAGGGGTAACTGAGGCTGCATGTTAATTGCTTTCAGTCGCGGCTGACTCTTGTTTTTGGCAGGGCAAATATCAACGCAGATACCGCAGCCTGTGCAGTCTTCTGCTGCTACTTGGATAGTAAACTTCTGACCAGTAAATTCTTTATCTCTAGTGTTGGTAGATTTAAAGCCAGCTGGTGCTTCTGCCAAAACCTCTGAATTATAGGATTTGCCTCGAATAACAGCATGAGGACAGACCATTACACATTTACCACACTGAACGCAGACATCAGGGTCCCAAGCGGGAATTTCTAGACCTACGTTACGTTTTTCCCATTTAGTCGTACCTGTGGGATAGGTTCCATCAACGGGTAATGCACTAACCGGAAGTTCATCTCCTTGGCGAGCAATCATTTTACCCAAAACTTCCCGCACAAAGGCTGGCGCTGTATCGGGAATAGGAGGACGCAGTTCAGTGGTGCTATCCACCTGGTCTGGTACTTGCACTTCGTAAAGATGAGCTAAGGTATTATCTACCGCCTCAATATTCATGCGGACAATTTCTGCCCCTTTCTTGCCATAAGTCTTTTCAATGGACTTTTTAATTTTGGCGATCGCTTCTTCACGGGGTAAAACATTGGCAAGGGCAAAGAAGCAAGTTTGCATTACCGTATTAATACGCCGCCCCATGCCGCTTTCAGCCGCTACCTTGTTAGCATT
>JBAUJE010000445.1:0-2837 GCA_049683475.1 Coleofasciculaceae cyanobacterium
CGCCTCGCTAAATATTTGTGCAGTTGGGGCATCAACTGTTCAGTTAGGCGGTCTCAGACAGGCGAGTGCCTGCAACTGCTGTTTGAGCTGAGAATCCCCCGCTTTTTCCAACGGGGGAGTATGTCAAAAGTTAATATTCAACCTAGGATAGATGAAATAATCTAACTTACAGAGAAGATGGGAGTCAGATAGAAACAATATTAGAAAAATTCGACAAATGAATTCCCAGAAAGAAATTTTGCAAACATTAGGATTTACTGCCTTATACTCCCTAGCACTAACACTTATTCCTAAAGCTGTTGGTGCGGCTGAACCCCCAGTACCACAGACTTCGGTTAGATATCAGGTTGCCCAAGTTAGTAATTGTAGAGAAGTAGATGTCAATACTGCTTTAAACATACGACAGCAGCCGGGGGGGAGGGTAATTGGCACCCTATCAGATGCTCAAAACGTCAATATTTCCGGTGAACCTAATAATGGATGGGTAGAGGTTACTACTCCTATGGAGGGCTACGTTTTCGCTGGCTATTTAAACTATTGTGCCGGAGAAACACCTTCATCCCAAACAACTAGCCAAACTACATCAAATACAACAGAAGGCGAAGAAGTTTCTACTGTACCTGATGGGAACTGCCGCAAAACAATTTCCCCGAACGTATCGGTTAGAAAAGAGCCAAATGGTGAAGAAGTTGGAAGTCTAGAAGAAAATCAAGAAGTTTATATCGCCAATGAGGGATACGATGGTTGGGTGCCGATTGAAAGACCAGTAGATGGCTATGTCAGTTCGGCGAATCTTGGTCTTTGCTCCGAGTAAAACCTTGTCTAGTTATATATTGATTGATGGCATTGATGGCGGTGGCATAATCGCTAGGGTAATCGTGAAGTAAAAGCTGTTCAGCACAAACATGGTTCAGGGAAACATCAAGGTCATCAATGCTAAAAACAAAAAAGTTGTGTCATTGCCGGTCACTCCAGGTAATTCATTGCTTGCCAGAACAGCACCACAATTCTTAAGTGAATTAAACATTGATCGCCTCTGTATGGCAGCCTGCGAAATGCCTGAAGTGATTGTTCCTGACCATCTACTAACGCTACAGTTAAGTCCACAGCACTTATTTGAAACTTGGGAAGAGGGGCAACTCAAGCAGATTTATAAAGGGGTTGGTAGTGTCACTCTAGCCCCTGCGGGGTACCGGTTTCGGGGTAGATGGGATCGAGATGTTGAGATCTTGGTGCTGACACTTAAACCTGCTGCGATCGCCAAGTGTGCAGTTGAATTACATGAAGCCAATCAAACTGAACTTATCCGTTGTACTGGCAGACCTGATTCGCAGATTTGGCATCTTGGATTAGCCCTAGAAGCGGAAGTGAAAGATGGCAATCCCAATGGTCAATATTTCTGGGAATCTCTAACGAATGCGATTGCGCTTAGAGTGTTAAAGCAATATTCAGCCTTTGAACCCAAAATTCAACACTACTCAGGCGGTTTGTCTCCTCACCAATTGAAACACACCATTGAATACATCAACGATAACCTCAGCACCCATCTCTCGTTGAGGGTTCTCTCGACAAAGCTTGGCATGAGTCCCTACTATTTTGAGCGATTATTCAAGCAATCTGTTGGGCAAACGCCTCATCAATATATTCTGCAATGTCGAATAGAAAGAGCCAAGCAGCTTTTACAAACAACTCAGCTACCAATCATGGAAATCGCCTTCCAAGTTGGCTGCAAAAACCACAGTCATTTCTCAAAGCTGTTTCGGAAGTTAACAGGAATGTCTCCTAGAACTTACCGCAATCAAGTTTAGATTTAGATTTGAGTCAGACAACATTTTGCAAGATTAGAACAATTTCGCAAGCTTGGCAAAGTCAATTGGAACTAGATATTGATATAGTTTGGCGGATGCTCTAAAAGTTAGGTAGGTCAATTATGGTATCCCTTTCAGGGAAAGTAGCAATTATCACCGGCTCATCTCGCGGTATCGGTCGGGCAATAGCTCAACGGTTAGGGCGTGATGGTGCAAAGGTTGTTGTCACATATGCTGAAAACCGAGACAAAGCTGAGGAAGTCGTTTCGCTGATTAAAGCAAACGCCTCAGATACCTCCACCGAGGGTGTACCACAAGCGATCGCACTTCAAGTAGACCTTGCCAAATTGGATGACATCCGAAGCTTGTTCGAGAAAACACTCTCGCAATTTGGTAAGCTAGACATCTTGGTAATCAGTGGTGGTGCCTCTAGATTGGTCAAACCGCTTGCTGAGACGACAGAGGAAGAATTTGATTCTGTTTTCACCTTTAATGCCAAAGGAAACTTCTTTGCGCTACAGGAAGCGGCTAAACAGATGGCTAACGGTGGTCGCATTGTCACATTTTCCACCCCATATACGGTACAGCCTCAACCCAACTTATCTGTAATTGCAGGCAGCAAAGCCGCGATTGAGGCATTTACGTTTGCTCTAGCACTTGAATTAGGAAGCCGAGCCATCACTGTTAATGCCATCATGCCAGGACCTACCAAAACCGAATCGTTTAGTAGTATGGTTTCGGCACAAGAACAGACTCAATTAAAACAACTAGCTCCCCTCCAACGGTTAGCAGAACCTGAAGATATTGCGAACGCTGTTGCTTTCCTTGTTAGCGATGATGCTAGCTACGTCACTGGTCATACCCTTCATGCCACAGGTGGATTGGCATAACGTTAAAGAGATACGTAAAAAGCAGGGGAGCTTGGTAGCCCAGTCTTTTTAAAGCGGGGTGGAAAAGCGACGCAAGCAGATTTATCTGCATTCAATATCAATGTCTTTCGTGATGTGGATCGTTGATATATGCCATAAC
>JBAUJE010000446.1:0-18031 GCA_049683475.1 Coleofasciculaceae cyanobacterium
TAGAAACTAGTCAGTCTTTAAGCCGTCGTTTTTTGGGTGTGGCTTTTGAGCAACCAGCCTCTCTACTAGATTATCTGCCAGAGCAAACATTGATCGTCATTGATGAGCTCGAGCAGTGTCAGGCCCATAGTAATCGCTGGGTAGCTCATGCCCAAGAACAGTTAGAAACTCTTACTCGGGCCCTTCCCCCCCTGCACCGTTCTTTTGAAGAGTCCCTTCCTTCCTCTGGTTCCCTAGGATATCCCCTTCTTTATCTGTCGGAATTGGTACAGGAAACTGATAAAGATGCCGTCAATCTCGCCAGTTCACCATTACCAGTAACGCCCCACCAGTTTGCCAAATTGGCAGAGGTTATCCGTACTCAACGGGATCGTGGCTTCTCCACTTGGTTGGTTTCTGCTCAACCTAGTCGTTGTGTTTCCCTGCTGCAAGAACATGACTGTCCAGCTCAGTTTGTTCCGAACCCCCGTGATTACCCAGCCATGGACAAGCTGCAAATCCAGAAGACTGCCATAGCGGTCAAATACTCTGGATTGGCAGAACTAGAAGGCTTCATCTTACCTACCTTCAGGCTGGTATTCGTGACAGACCGTGAGTTCTTTGGGCAGCATACCCTAGCTACTCCGGGTTACGTCCGCAAGCGCCGCCGTGCTGCATCAAAACAGGTTGACCCTAATAAGCTACGTCCAGGAGATTATGTGGTTCATCGCAACCACGGTGTTGGCAAATTTGTCAAGTTAGAAAGCCTGCGCCTCAACAATGAAACCCGTGAGTATTTAGTGGTGCAATATGCTGACGGCTTGCTACGGGTGGCAGCTGACCAGTTAGGAGCCCTATCCCGTTTTCGTTCTACAGGTTCTCGTCGGCCGGAACTCAATAAGATGTCTGGCAAAGCTTGGGAAAAGACGAAAAATCGAGTGCGTAAAAGCATTAAAAAACTTGCTGTTGATTTGCTCAATTTATATGCTCAGCGCTCTCAACAACAAGGTTATGCTTACCCCAACGATTTACCTTGGCAGCAGGAATTAGAGGATTCCTTTCCCTACCAACCTACACCTGACCAACTCAAGGCGGTTCAGGATGTTAAGCGAGATTTAGAAAGCGATCGCCCGATGGATCGACTAGTTTGTGGTGATGTTGGTTTCGGTAAAACAGAAGTGGCAATTCGGGCTATCTTCAAAGTAATTACGTCGGGTAAGCAAGTTGCCTTTCTCGCCCCCACCACCATTCTGACCCAGCAGCATTACCATACCCTCAAAGAACGCTTTGCTCCTTACCCCATTAATGTCGGTTTACTTAACCGCTTTCGTACCGCTAGTGAACGTAAAGATATCCAAAAACGTTTGGCAACAGCGGAACTAGATGTAGTAGTAGGAACCCATCAGTTGCTGGGTAAGGGAGTGAATTTCAAGGATTTGGGTATGTTGGTGGTAGATGAAGAACAGCGCTTCGGTGTTAACCAGAAGGAAAAAATTAAAACCCTTAAAACTCAGGTAGATGTCCTTACCCTGACGGCCACACCCATTCCTCGTACCCTCTATATGTCCTTATCTGGGGTGCGGGAAATGAGTTTAATTACCACCCCACCCCCTTCCCGTCGTCCTATTAAGACCCACCTCTCTCCCTACGAGGCTGAGGCTGTACGCACGGCAATCCGTAATGAACTTGATCGGGGGGGTCAGGTATTTTATGTGGTGCCCCGCATTGAGGGCATTGAAGATTTAGCAGGGAAACTGCGGGAGATGGTGCCTAGTGCAAGGCTGGCAATTGCCCACGGTCAGATGCCGGAGGCGGAACTAGAAACAACTATGCTGGCCTTTGGTAACGGGGAGGCAGATATTCTCGTCTGTACTACCATCATCGAATCCGGGCTAGATATTCCCAGAGTCAATACCATTTTGATTGAAGATGCTCAGAAGTTTGGTCTGGCCCAACTATATCAGCTACGAGGGCGGGTTGGTCGGGCGGGCATTCAGGCTCATGCTTGGCTTTTTTACCCAAAGAAATCTTCCCTCTCAGAAGCCGCGGTAAAACGCCTACGAGCAATTCAAGAGTTTACTCAGCTAGGTTCCGGTTATCAGTTAGCAACACGGGATATGGAAATCCGGGGTGTAGGTAATCTTTTGGGGGCAGAACAGTCAGGGCAAATGGAGGCGATTGGTTTTGACCTCTATATGGAAATGCTACAAGAGGCAATTCGGGAAATCCAAGGCCAGGAAATTCCCCAAGTGGAAGACACCCAGATTGACCTCAATCTTACCGCCTTTATTCCTGCTGACTACATTCCCGATTTAGACCAAAAGATGAGTGCTTATCGCTCTGTTGCTGCTGCCGCCAACCGGGAAGAGTTAGTACAAATAGCTGCAGATTGGAGCGATCGCTACGGAACGATTCCTCCTGCTGCTATGCAACTTATAAGGGTACTCGAACTTAAACAGTTGGCGAAGTCCCTAGGTTTCAGTCGCATCAAACCGGAAGGCAAGCAGCATGTCGTCTTGGAAACACCGATGGAAGAACCTGCCTGGAATCTACTCCAAGAAAAGCTACCTGAACACTTACAATCACGGTTTGTTTATTCTCCTGGAAAGGTAACAATCCGTGGTTTGGCAGTTCTCAAGGCAGAGCAACAGTTGGATAATTTAATTGACTGGCTAGGCAAAATGCAAGGAGCATTGCCTCAGCCAGCACTTTTCTGAAGTCTCATAGTAGCGTTCTAGAACACTACTATGAAGGAGCTTTAGTGGCAGCACTTACTTGACTTACCTTAATTATTGTCTAAACTCTAGCTTCCAGGAACCTATTGAGCCAGAGTCACCAGCAGAACAATCTTTGACAATAAGCCGCCAAGTACCCGCAGTGGGTAAGCCACCTAAGGCAGAAAGGGATTGAACCGCACTATAAGAACCACTAGGAATTAGTGAATGCTCTGCAGCTGCTGCCTCGAAATCACGATGGGAGTGGCTGCTAAAGCTATAGTCTCCTTTGAGGTCACTGCTATAACCACTAGAAGAAAATTGTGGTTGACCAGGCCGGCGGAATAGGTCGAGTACGGTATTTGTTTCCAGGTGGCGCAAACGCACAACCAAATCGCCGACCCAAGTGTGTGCAAAATCACTGAGAGTTACACTTACGTTGGTAATTCTGAAGTTGTCTTTAATAATAATGTCATCCTCAAAGCAGCCAGCGCCATCGGGGATGCTACCACCTTTACCAATATAAGTAGATGTCTGAAGATCAGTATTGCTTTGGTTATTGAGCAATAGGGCTGCATCTTTTGTGTTAGGGATGACTTGTCTCATAAACTAATTACTCCAAGAAATCTAGAGATGGACAATGGTAATAGAGAGGGAAATTACGAAATCAAAAATTATTAAGAACTGTTATTAGCAGTTCGGATTTCTTAATACATTCACTTTCAAAGATGTCTTGAGTTTTTCACTCAAGAATCTTAACTCAATCACAGAATCAGGAAATTCCCCAAGAAGAATATCTTATTACCTGTTGAAAACATTCTACTACAAATATCCTTGTTAATATTTTACTGTTTTGTAGTACAAAAATACTAACTTAGAGCTGTGATTCTTATACAGAAGCTATTTGAGCTTTAAATCTAAACTAGATAAAATGAAATATTAATGATTTATATAAAGTTATTATTTAGATAATAATGATTAATATTTAAACACAAAAAATAATACACAACAGAAATAGCTATCTTGACAAAAGATAGCAAACAAAACTTATTAAACTAGCTCATACAACAAAAATAAAAAGTGTAAATATTTGTATGTTTCGCCTTTTTATTCTTCAAAAAAATTAAATTCAGTAATTGAAAATTACAAAAATATTCTTCAGAAAATCTATCGAAACAAAGCAAATTCCAAGAACCTAAGGAAGTTTGTAAACTAGACCCTAATTAACTAATAAATTTTAGAAGACCTACTTAACAGAATTCTCCTCAATCCCGACTAAGTAATGGTCATAACTAAAAATTCAAGGTTGACCTGTCAGAGAGCTAAAAAATCTGTTCGTCAATCTAAAAGCAAGCGAATGTACTGCAGGAATAATTCTGCACTAGCTAGCGAAGACTCTCGAACACAACAGATAACTTATGGACTTGCAAGCATACAGTGGCTACTACCGCTCTCACACCAGTACACACCAGCAAAGACAGTCATCCCGAAAGAGATAGCCCAGTCAAGTCAACGCAATTTTGTAGTTGAAAATTGATTTGGGTTTGCTTTCTCTTGCTATTAAGCAATAAAACCTACTTCAGATGATTTCGAGTATATTTTTTGCTAAAAGGATAATCGTGTAACAGTTTTAGATTCGATTTGGCATGACAGTAAGAGGATTGCGGTCATTAACTTACTGTGTTCAGTTGCCAACGCTTTCTACTTGTTATACCTACGTATGACGCGTATTACACTAGTGTGTATGTTAGGGCAATTTTCTTAAATCAGCAATAAAGAAAAGCAAACTTTATTAATTCTTCACATAATTTAGCAATGTAAATTAATTAGGACTTATGCAAAGAAAAGAAAAATCAAAGGTTAGTGTTGGGTTGAGGATTTGGTTAAATTTTCCTTACCAGATAGATATAGCGACAGCAAGCAATAGAGCGGTTGACATAACATTAGTGCGTGTTCTATTGATATCAATCTCTCTCCAGGCACAAACACGAACAATCCTGGGGGTTTGATGACGAAATAACCGCCAGTCAACCACCAGGATTGTGATGTTGCTTTATCTAGTTGTCTTAAGACTTAATTTCGAGTAACTTCAGGAGAGCCGATTACTTAAGGAATTCCGTAATCCTGTTACCAGCCATATCCCCATTGTTATTACTAGCAATAGATACGGACTGGCAAAAAAGGTCATTCTGAAAGATTTCAATGGTAAACGGCACTTTAATTAGTCAGCTGTAGCTAGTTCTGTACTACCGCGATCACGACGGCGTGTGAGAGTGTTGAAGAGTATTTGACCAATTGCTTTGATCAGATTACCTTCTAGTTCTTGGAACATTTTCATGTTCATGCCAAAGGCAGCATTAGCTTCCTCGACAATTTGCTCTGCCGTTGCTTCATCAACATCTAGCTCATCTAGAGCATTGCGGTAATTAGCTTTGAAAGCCTTTTCGTCGGGAATATCTTTAAATTCATAAAAAGCAGTACCCTGCCCCTCTGAGAGGTTCATACCCCGTTGAGCAATCTTTTTGAGAATTTGTCCGCCAGACAAATCCCCTAGGTAGCGGGTATAGGAGTGGGCAACTAACAACTCGGGGGCGTTAGCAGATAAATCACGAATGCGCTCGATGTATTCCTGAGCAGAAGCTGAAGGAGCCACCTGTTCTCGCCAGTTGGCTCCGTAGTAGAAGAACAAGTCTCTTTCGAGCGCTTGTTTACGGTTTAGCTCTTTGAAGTAAATCTTAGAGATAATTGGGTGATTTTGTAGGCGCTCCATCTCCTCTTCCATCGCCGAGTAGACGAAGTAGAGGTTTGTTACTAGCTTCCGGTAGGAGTTTTTTTCAACAACACCTTTCAAAAAGCACTTGACAAATCCCATATTTTCCGCTGCTGTGTGAGCTTTTTTGGTGCCTTCACGCAGCTTGGTGGCTAAATTAGTACCCATACTAAATCAATTCTCCCTAAATTCTGGCGACTACTGTATTCTGTCTTACAAAAGAACAAAAAAGCGCCTCAAATGGTTAGATTAAACTGATTTGCTTAGAAAATTTGTTAAGAATGTTTACGACAGACAGAAGTTTTAGCCCGATCATTGGCTTTATGAGAGGAGAAAAGGGGAATTTTTAAGTCCTTTCCCCCTTACCTGTAACTCCACCTCTTGCCACAATACTTTAGCAAGAGTTCTACCCTTTTTCTTAGATATCAAGGTCAGTGAAATTTAGTCTAGAACCGTAGGTTTCGATGAATTCACGACGAGGTGCCACACGATCGCCCATTAGTACGGTAAAAATGCGGTCAGCTTCAGCAGCATCTTCAATCTCTACCCGTTTCATGGTGCGGGTTTCTGGGTTCATCGTCGTGTCCCACAGTTGTTGTGGCATCATTTCTCCTAAACCTTTAAAGCGCTGGATATTATAGTTGGCGTTGTCGGGAAACTCACTGATGCGTGTTTGTAGTTCGCGCTCACTATAGCAATAGTAATGACTGCGACCTCGCTCTACTTTATAAAGGGGAGGGCAGGCAATGTAAATGTAGCCTTGATCCACCAAAGCCCGTTGATACCTATAGAAAAAAGTTAGTAACAGCGTGCGGATATGAGCACCATCTACATCCGCGTCGGTCATGATCACGATGCGGTGGTAGCGTAAGTTAGATGAGTCGAATTCCTCACCTTTGATACCCAAACCTAGTGCTGTAATCAAAGACTGAATTTCTGTGTTCTTGTAGATTTTGGCATCATCTGTTTTCTCAATGTTGAGGATTTTGCCGCGCAGGGGCAAAATTGCCTGAAATTGCCTGTCTCGTCCTTGCTTGGCACTGTTATGAACGAATACACCACTCGCGAGAGCGAAGTTATGGGTATGGGGAACTTCGATATCATACACATCTACCTGTTCTTCTAGGTATTTGGTAGAAACAACACGGTGGTTGTAATTAGCAACAGCTTCATAAGCAAGTGTTTCATCGCCCTCAAAGTAGCGTTGGCAGAACGTATCAAACCGCAACATAGACTTATCGCGTTTTTCAATACGGTAGGCATTGTAAGCTTTAATATCCAGTTGACCCTGCTCAATTTCAACTTGCTTCAGAGCAGCTAGAGTTTTGCGATAGTAAGTTTGGTGCAGTGCAGCAAGACGCTTACCACGGAATTCAGGTGTCCATTGCTCCCTTGTCTTTTCTCGCCGCCAATTCAACAACGCTTCATCTTGCCACTCTTGTTTTGCGATGGATGAAAGAGCCTGACGCACTTCAGGATTATTAGCAAAATAACTACGAACTCGTTCAGATTGAGCTAAGCGGTTTGCTTCATCTCTCCAATAGTTCTGTTGTGCTTGGTTGAGCTGTTCGCGATTTTGCTGACGATAGATTTCGTTACTTTCATAAAACTCACGCCATTTGCTGACCATGAAAGCTTTGTAGGCTTCATCCACCCACTGTGCCTTAGCCTGCTCAGAGAGAATTTGCTGCGTCTGAGGTTGCCGCATTCGTTGACTCATCATGGCGCGGAACTCTTCGCTGCTGTGAATTTCTCGACACTTATTAATTACGTCGGGTCGATGCAGGGTTTGTTCGAGATGTTGGCGATGCAGCTTCAGGTGTTGACCAGCAGACAAACGGCGAATGTTTGTGGGGTTATTATTGCTCTTGTTGAAATCTACATGATGACAGTGGTCGCCATCCTTTAACTGATAGACACCTTGCCAACGGTTATACCAATCCGCTAAAAGGTGGGTAAACAGCCAGCTATCGGAACGAGAGTTCCAAACCATCTCGTAACCATCAATGGTAATTCCGGGTTCACTCTTGTCAGACAGCTTGCGATATAGGGGCATGAGCGAGTCATCAGATGTAAGCAAAGCGGCTCTTTTGTAGCTGCCATCCCGCAACATAAAGCGGTGATCGGGTGTGCAGATAATTTTTTCTCCATTATCTAATGTCACCTCAATCACTTTGGCGTTTGCTTTTGTCATCCGAGCATTAATGATGCGCTCTAGCCCGATAGTTCCATCCTGACGGATGGTATAGCAAAAATGCTCCCTGCCCCTTGCCTGTTCTGCCACGATTTCTCTGAAACTAAGAGAACGTCCATCAGCCAGTGCAACAAGCGTATCTCCATCAAAACA
This sequence comes from Coleofasciculaceae cyanobacterium, assembly GCA_049683475.1. GTDB lineage: Bacteria > Cyanobacteriota > Cyanobacteriia > Cyanobacteriales > Coleofasciculaceae > JBAUJE01. The sequence continues at coordinate 7,811 of JBAUJE010000446.1, forward strand.
ACCACCAGCACTATCCCCTTCTACGATGAAGATTTCTGATTCTGAGGGGTCCCTAGTACTACAATCTGCTAACTTACCAGGTAGAGGTGAGGACTCCAGCACCGATTTACGGCGCACCAACTCACGGGCACGGCGAGCCGCCTCAGCCGCTTTAAATGCCTGAATTGCCTTTTCTAAAATGGTATCTGCCACTTGGGGGCGGAACTCTAGGTATTCTGTCAGTACTTCCCCTACCAAGGAATCAACGATTCCTCTTACCTCTGTGTTACCCAGTTTTGTCTTGGTTTGACCTTCAAATTCTGGATCTGGCACTTTGACGGAAATAACACCCGTTAAGCCTTCCCGGACATTTTCCCCACCCAGGTTAGATTCATTATCTTTGAGCTTATTTCGCTTGCGAGCGATCGAATTCATCGTCCGCGTTAGCACTGTCTTTAACCCCTCTAAGTGGGTTCCACCGTCAATTGTGCGAATATTATTGGCAAATCCCAGCAAATTGTCACTGTAGGCATCGATACACCATTGCAGTGCTACCTCTACCTGCACACCGTTACGTTCCCCCTGTATGTAAATAACTTCCTCATGCAGGAATTGCTTCTCACGGTTCATGTAGGTAACATATTGCTGAATGCCACCCTCGTAGCAATAAGATTCTACCCGCGCTTCTGAGGGTCGATAGTCAGTAAAAGTAATTTTTGTACCAGCATTGAGGTAAGCTAGCTCCCGTAAACGCCCTGAGATGGTGGTGTAATCAAAATCAATGCCGTTGGTAAAGATTTGTGTATCTGGCTTAAAACTAACAGAAGTACCCGTTCTAGCTTCTGTGCCAGGATTGGCAATCAGTTCGGTAACTGGTAATCCTCGTTCATAACGCTGGGTGTGTACCGTCTTTTCTCGCCACACCGTTACTTCTACCCACTCAGAAAGAGCATTAACTACGGAAATACCAACACCGTGCAATCCGCCCGAGACTTTATAACCACCGCCGCCAAACTTACCTCCAGCGTGCAGTACGGTCATCACCGTTTCCAGAGCTGATTTGCCCGTGGTAGGGTGGGTATCGGTAGGAATACCCCGTCCGTCGTCGGTAACACTGACAGAGCCATCTGCATTTATGTCAATTTCTATATGGGTACAATAACCAGCGAGTGACTCATCTATAGAATTGTCTACAACCTCGTAAACTAGATGATGGAGTCCCCGTGGTCCGGTTGAACCGATGTACATTCCCGGACGTTTACGTACCGGTTCGAGACCTTCTAAAACTTGAATCTGATCGGCACTGTAACTACTCGTCATGTCAGGGGTTCTCCAATCTAAGCTTTGAGTCTAAGCTTTGAGCCGTTGTTATCATCTAAAATGATAAAACTCTCAAAAATTCTAACACGAAAGCCTTGTAGGCGACTACAGAGCAGTCTCAATGGCTATTTGTATGGAGAATAAACCTATCTGTATAAGTGATGAGCTCAGACCCTTGGGGCTTACCGCCCCGGATGCGAGGACACATGCCTCTGGGCGTTAGAGTCTCCCCCTGTCTGTGCCTTATCTTGTTGAGAGAATGTTGGTGAAAATTCTCCCTTGTCTCTAAAAAATCCCCCTCATTTCCCATGTCCCCTAAGCATCAAGCACTAATTGTCATCTGTGGAGCCACGGCTACTGGCAAGTCGGGGTTGGCTTTAGCTTTGGCGAAGCGGTTAAATTCTTTAATTATCAGTGCTGATTCTCGTCAAATTTATCAGGAGTTTGATATTGGTACAGCCAAACCATCTCAAGAAGAGCAACAACAAGTACCCCATTATCTAGTTGATATCTGTAACCCCAGGGAGACAATGACACTCTGGCAATACCAACAGCAAGCCCAAACTTTAATTAATTCTTCCCCTGCTCCCCATCACTCCATCACCCCATCACCTCTCCTACTAGTGGGAGGCACAGGACTATACATCAAAGCAGTAGTAAGGGGGTTAAAAATTCCCAGGGTTGCGCCACAATACGAATTGCGATCGCAATTTGTTCAACTTGGTCAACCCCAAGCTTATGCTTTCTTGGAAAAAGTTGACCCGTTAGCTGCCCAGAAGATTCACCATAACGACCAAGTGAGAACTCTAAGAGCATTAGAGGTATACTACGTTACAGGATGCCCCATTTCAGAGCAGCAGGGAGAGAATCCTCCTAATTATCCAATTCTCCAGATTGGTTTGGAATGTAGAAATGTTCAAGCTCTAACTCAGCGTATTGCCGAGCGTACAAGGAAAATGTTAGAAGCCGGTTTTGTAGCTGAGGTGGAAAATTTAACCAAGAAATATGGTTGGGACTTAGCTTTGCTAGATACCCTAGGGTATCGAGAAATGAAACAATATCTTGCTGGTGAAATCTCCCTAACCGAGACTCAGGATTTGACAGTACTACACACACGGCAATTTGCCAAGCGTCAACGCACTTGGTTCCGAGGAGTTCCAGAAATAGAATGGTTTGATGCAGATAGCCCAGATTTGTTGGAAAGAGTTTGGCAGCGAGTAGAGGAATTTAGGGAGAAGTCAAAAATAGAAAATAGTTAAATGGTTAATGGAAAATTGAGGCCATAAGCCAGAATCTGGTGTTTACAGCTCAATTTCCCCTTCTCCAATCAGCCTACTTATTCAGAACTTACGCACTGATACATTTAAGATGGCTGTAATCCTCTGTTCCCCGTATGCCCGTAGGGCAATGCTACGCAAACCCTGTTCTCTGTGCCCCATAGCCAAAAACCTTGATTTTTTTTCAGTGCCTAAGTCCTATTCTTGAAGGTTATTTTCGCTTTTAAAATAACCTTCGAGAACCTGACGTACCATCGGCCCTGCTACCGAACCACCACCACCACCAGAATGTTCAGCAAAGGCGACAACCACAATTTCCGGGTTATCGTAGGGGGCAAAACCACCAAACCAAGCATGAGGTTTGCCAGGAGGAGCTTCTGCGGTACCACTTTTACCAGCGGGTGGCGGTAGATGCGGTACATTAAGTGCTGCACCAGTACCCCCGGTTACTACTCTTCGCAAACCTTTGCGCAGTGTTTTAGTTGTTGTGGGTTTTAAATTTAGAGAAACTCGCCAATCTCTTCCCTCCTCATCTTTGAGTAAGTGGGGTGTGACTCGATAACCGCCATTGGCAGGCACTGCAAACATAACAGCTACTTGTAGGGGTGTTGCTTGGGTAAAACCCTGACCAATGGACATGTTAACTGTATCACCCACAGTCCAGCCCCAGTTAAATCGCTTCTGTTTCCACTCATCATCAGCTACTAAGCCTTTAACCTCATCTGACAATTCGATGCCGGTTTTTTGACCAAAGCCATATTTACGCGACCATTCAATTAGGGTTTTACCCCCTACACCTCTACCGATTTGACCATGAAAGGTATTACTACTCCAAGCCATAGCACCGATATATCCCAAAGGTCCAAACCCTGAGCGATTCCACTCACCGAAGGCGGTACCGCCAACATGGAGGTAAGCATAAGTTGGCAGCACTGTTCCGGGAGGATATTTCCCCGATTCCATACCAGCAGTTGCTGTCACAATTTTGAAGGTACTCGCAGGTGGAAAACCTTGTAGAGCACGGTTAACAAAGGGAGTTCCTTTACCTTGTAGCCTCTTCCAAGTGTCTTGAGTAATGCGAGTTGAGAAAATATTGGGATCAAAAGCCGGACGACTCACCATTGCCAAAACAGCACCATTATTAGGATCAAGGGCAACAATTGCCCCCTTACGACTGCCTAATGCCGCTTCAGCTGCTTTTTGCACGTCCATATCGATAGTAAGTTGAACGTCCTTACCAGCTTTTGCTTCTTTCTCACCCAAAATTCGTAGCACCTGACCAGCACCGTCTACCTCTACCTGCTGACCCCCCCATTCTCCCCGTAACCTTTTCTCAAAAGAATCTTCGACACCCATCTTGCCAACGATGTCACCAAGACGATAGCCTTCGGCTTTACGTTCATCTAGCTGTTCTTTGTTAAGTTCACCTGTGTAACCTAAAACATGAGCCGACAAATCCCCATTGGGGTAATCTCGCACCGCTTCAATGTCTACCTCTACCCCCTCCAACTCATTGTTAAACTCAGCCAAGGCGGTAATCTGAGCCGGACTAATACCACGAGCAATGCGCAGCAGTGAAGTAGATTGATAGCCAGCAAGTTTCAAGCGTTCTTCAATTTCAGCTTCCGGAATATCTAAAAGTTCTGAGAGACGTTTAAGGGTTGTCGGCCACTGCTCCCGTTTAAGGGCAATCGGCCAGAGGAATACCGAGTGGGACAATCGAGAACTAGCCAAAACCCTCCCCTTACGATCAAAAATGTTGCCCCGTACAGGGGGTTTCGGTATCAAGCGAATTCGATTATTTTCTGCCAGTTCTCGGTTCCTTTGTCCCTGAAGCAACTGTAAATAAGCTAAACGAGAGCCAATTCCTCCCAGCAAGAAGACGCTAATCAGTACCATGACAAACACAGACTGATAGTTGCGACCTACAGTACGTGGGGTGGGTTGACTGCCAACTGAGGAGTTCTGAATTACGGTCATAGCAGAAAATTTCAGCCGATTAGGTCTACAAGAAATTCTTACTTAGTCTATGTGTTTATTACCAGAGTTGGGTATTGGGGAATGGAGAATGGAGAAGAAAACAGCTTAAACCTTCGACTCCTCTCAAATTCCTTTCAACCTTTACCCGACTTCTGCTAGAAGGCTAATGAAGTGAAATAATTAAGTTCTCAAGACGAGGAAGGGACAGATACAATAAACCCATGCATTAAGACGATCGATTGTAAATCTAGTCAAGTTAATTAGGCTCCAAATTGCTGCATCACCACTGCTTTAAAAAATCACTGCCATGTATCAAACTTCCATGAAAGAACAACGTTCTCCGGATAGTCAGACGGAACTGGACGTGGAGTTGCGTAAGGTTTTTAAAGTTTTCAATGGAGAGACTGCGGTTCGTGGTGTTGACCTCAGTATCCGCCAAGGAGAATTTTTTAGTATTCTTGGTCCGTCCGGTTGTGGAAAAACTACCACTCTGCGCTTAATGGCTGGCTTCGAGAAACCATCTGCTGGAGATGTACTCATTCAGGGGGAGTCAATGAATCATGTTCCACCCCACCGACGACCTGTTAACACAGTCTTTCAGAGTTATGCTCTATTTAACCATTTGACTGTTAGTGAGAATATCGCCTTTGGTCTGCGGCTGAAGAGGCGACCAACTTCGGAAATTGAGGATCGGGTTAAACAAACCCTCAAACAAGTGAAAATGGAGGCGTTTGCCAATCGCTATCCTGCTCAACTTTCCGGGGGACAGCAACAAAGGGTAGCTTTAGCAAGAGCATTAGTCAATCTGCCTACGGTCTTGCTCTTAGATGAGCCTCTAGGGGCCTTAGACTACAAGCTGCGCAAAGAAATGCAGGTGGAGTTATCAAATCTGCATAAAGAATTAGGGATGACTTTTGTGATGGTTACCCACGACCAAGAAGAAGCCCTTTGTCTTTCCGACCGCATTGCTGTGATGCGGGGCGGTAAGATCGAGCAGGTGGGTACTCCCAGCGAAATTTATGACTATCCCCGCACTCCCTTTGTGGCAGATTTTATTGGGGAAACCAATGTATTTGAAGGACGCATAGAAGCAGCTCATGGCTCAACATTGCATGTGATTACAAATACTGGTCTAAAGATTATAGTGCAGCCTAAATCCCAACAAGATGAACTGAGGAATTCTCAGGAAATTGTTGTCAATGTACGCCCTGAGAAAATTCGCCTCAGCCTTTCTCCCCCAACAGGACAAGTTAATTGCTTTGAGGGTCGTCTTAAGCACATCATGTACCTAGGCGCTAGTATTCAGTATGTAGTAGAGTTACTCAGTGGTGACTACCTGAGTGTAAAGCTGCCCAATACTACCAACAAATTGCCAGACCCTAATACCCCAGTCTACGCTCGCTTTGCTGCGACAGATTGTTGGGCTTGGCAGAAGTGAGTAGTGAGTGGGGGAAAATAGTTGTAAAGTTAGCAGGTTGACAACTGAAGTGAAGTATTGCTCCTGTGACTAAACTTTTGGTCATAAACAGTACAAACCTCGCCTATTTTCAACCTTACTAGTCCTCAAACTTTAAATTTCTTATAACCGAGAAAATGGCAGCATATCTGCCGGTTTCAAACCTTCAAACCTTCAACCCCAAACTCTTCAATCGTGCCTTCTACTGATCGACGAAAATCTACCAGAGAAACTACGCGACGTCAGTTCTTACAGATAGCAACCTCAACTACACTATCAGCTTTCGGGCTATCTGGTTGTGGTTGGACTCTTGCTAACGTCAAACCAACCGCAAGTAGTCAAGGTTCAACAGATGAGTTATATATTTACACCTGGTCTGGCTATACTGATCAGGATTTGCTGCGGCGCTTTACCAAAGAAACGGGAATCAGAGCAATAGCTGATGTTTTTGATTCTAATGAGGCTATGCTTGCTCGACTTCAGGCATCAGGAGGAGGTAGCTATAGCATTATTTACCCATCTGATTATATGGTGATTAAGATGAGGGAGTTGGGGCTGTTGATAGAAATCGACAAAACGCGCCTCAACAATTTAGATCGTCTTTTTTCTCGTTTCCAAAATCCCCAATACGATCCAGAAAATCAACATAGTATACCCGTTAGTTGGGGAACAACGGGCTTAATTTATAACACAAAGAAGTTACAACCAAAACCAGAAGATTGGGAATATCTTTGGAATTACCAGGATAAGTTATCAAGGCGGATGACTTTGGTCAACGATGTGCGGGAAGTTATGGGGGCTTCCTTAAAAATGCTGGGGTATTCCTATAACTCACAAAATACTGAGCATATTAAACAAGCCTATGAAAAACTGCTGAGTTTGAAGCCCGATCTAGCCTCATTTACTTCGGATGCTTGGCGACCTCAAATTTTAAGTGGAGACTTAATGATCGCCATGTGTTATTCTTCCGATGCTAATGAAGTGACTGAAGAAAACTCCGACTTAGAGTACGTCTTACCCCAAAGTGGTTCTTCCCTCTGGACAGATACCCTGGTGATTCCCCGCACAGCACCCAATCTAGAAGGAGCTTACGCTTGGATGAACTTCATGTTACAACCAGATGTGGCGGCACAAATTTGTGAAAGATTGAGTTTTGCAACACCCAATAAAGAGGCATACCAACTATTACCTCCCGAACTCAAAAACAATAAGACTCTATTTCCACCAGAATCTGCTCTAGAACGCTGTGAAAATCTACTGCCTTTGGGAGAATTTGAAGAGGTTTATGACCGCTATTGGACTAGACTAACTAGCAGTTAAATACAGAGACAGAGGGAAGTGTTGAAATGTAAATTATCAAGTACTAAGGTGAAATTACCTCTTTTTATTCTTCAAATTTTAACCCGATAACTACCCGTGTCTACGAAAGTTCCCCCTCCTTCTTTACCTAATCCTAGTGCCACTGACGCTATGGCAGAATTGCCAGTGACCAAGGATAAGAGACATTTAAGATGGCAATGGTTAGCTCCTCTAACTTTACTAGGGCCTGCTGGCATCTGGTTAGCCTTGTTGCTGGTACTGCCAACATTAGTCATTTTTGAACTGAGTTTAGTACCCAATATCCAGCCAGGAGATATCGTCAATCCTTCTGGGTTAGACAACTATTTACGGGTATTTGAACCAATTAACCTTCAGGTAATAGGGCGATCGCTCTTTTTTGCCTTTGGTAGTATGCTGATTTGTTTGGTGTTGGGTTTTCCTGTTGCTTACTGGATTGCCCAGCTAGCACCAAAGCGCTGGCAAAACTTACTACTCTTAGGCTTTATTCTGCCCCAGTTTACTTCCTCTCTGTTGCGCTCCTATGCCTGGATTACAATTTTAAGGCCGACAGGGGTTCTCAACTCCTTACTTACTGCTATCGGTTTACCAGCTTTAGAATTATTAAATCGCCCAGCCGCAGTGTTAATTGGCATGGCTTATAGTTATCTACCTTATATGGTCTTAATTCTCTACGCTTCAGCAGAAAAATTAGACCGGCGATTGTTAGAAGCCTCAGCTGATTTGGGAGCAAATCCTCTGCAAACTTTCCAGAAAGTGACTATACCCCAAACTTTACCAGGAATTGCTGCTGGTTCTTTGCTGGTTTTCATTAGTGCTTTAGGGGATTTTGTCGATCCGGAACTGTTAGGTGGAGCCTCAAGTATGACGGTATCGCGCTTGATTTATAATCAGTTTCTGGGAGTAACTCAAAATTGGGGATTTGGCTCAGCTTTAAGTATGGTACTAATTCTTGCCGTGAGTATGGCGATCGCACTGCTGATTAAGTACGGAGATACCAGTACCGAAGGTTAAGTTTTGAGCAGAGTAATCCTACAACTTATTTCGGTTAACAAAACCGAACTGCCAGAGGTTTTATGACAGACCAATTGAGCCACCAGCATGAGGAGGAGATTCCCATCGATATGCTGCAATCTAAATCTAAACCTAGCTTCTCTTGGCAGGGAATCCTCTCCCTGTTAATGTTCTTTTACATGTACCTACCGATTTTGGTACTGACGTTTTATAGCTTCAATAATTCTGCCTATAGCGCCAGTTGGCAGGGATTTACCTTCAAATGGTACAGTAAACTCCTTGACGACCCTCGTGTACTTAACTCACTGGGTAACAGTTTGCAAGTAGCTGGTATCTCAGTAGGAATTTCCGCTATTGTGGGTACTCTAATGGCAGTGGGTTTAGCTCGTTATCAGTTTATGGGCAAAAGCTTATATCGAGGTATCTCTTATCTACCGCTGATTATTCCCGATATTGCGATCGCTGTTTCAACTCTTGTCTTCCTGGCTGTAATTGGCACACCTTTGAGTATGTGGACAATTGTGGCGGCTCATGTTGTCTTTTGTCTAGCCTACATAGCTCTTGCTGTATCTTCGCGCATTTCTTCCCTTGACCCTCACTTGGAGGAAGCTGCTCTTGATTTAGGAGCAACTCCAATACAAGCATTTATCCAAATTTTACTACCAGAGTTGATGCCAGCGATAATTGCCGGTTGTCTGATTTCTTTTGTTCTGAGTATGGATGATTTCCTAATTTCTAGCTTCACTGCTGGTACTGGTGCGACCACTTTACCAATGGAAATCTTTAGCCGTATCCGTACAGGGGTTAAACCGGATATTAATGCTTTAAGTGTTGTGCTGATTGTTGGTTCTGGGGTACTGGCTTTTATTGCTGAATGGTTGCGTTATCAGAGTGATAAGAAACGGGTTCAGTAATCTATAGGTTGAAGTGGTTGTTAGGGGAAAAGGCAACTATAAATGAGCAGACAGATAATGGATAATTGGTATAAAATTGCTCCAAGCTTAAACTTCTCAATTCTTCAGCTGATAGTGAAGTACCACAACACCGTTTTTATAAATCTTGCTGTCGGTGAGTTCTAAAGCAGTCTGTTTGATGACTCCACTAAAAAGAGCAATACCTGAACCCATCAGAAAAGGATTCACTTTCAGGATAATTTCATCAATCAGGTTTTCGGCAAAAAGGTTTGTGGCTAAGTTTGCACCACCGCACAGATAAATGTCTTGTCCAGTTTCCTGCCTCAAACTTCTAACTAATGCACCTGCATTTTCTGAAACTAGTTGAACTCTTTCATCGGGACTTTCTTTCATTGTACGGGAGAAAACATAACTTTTCATAGTTGGGTAGGGGTCAGTTTTCCCTTCTTGTAACCCGACTTCGTAAGTCTTACGTCCCATCAGAACGACATCAAACTTTTTGAGAGATTCGAGATAATCAGTTATGGGTTCGCCTTCAAAAAGAAAACCATCCCATGAACCATCTTTGTGAGCAATAAATCCGTCAATGCTACAAGCTACGTAATATTTGAGTTTTCGCATTTTTAAACTTATGTTAATTGTTTAGGGTATAAGCTGTCATGCATTTAAATTTGGTATAAGTAGCGACCAAGATGGTCGCACTACAATGATTTTGCAATTCTTGATAACAGGCTTTAAATGACGAACAGCTTATGACTAGAGTATTTAATATACCCACAAAATCCCTATAATTGTAAGACTATGACTCAAGGTTAAGAAAACATCCGAGTCAATATTCAAGTAAAGTTTGTAGGAAGTTTTCGCCTGATTGATTAAGCTTTTCAGAGAGAGAAAAAGTTAGACTGCTACGCGATCGCATCCTCGGAACGCTAACGGCTAAACT
>JBAUJE010000447.1:0-9277 GCA_049683475.1 Coleofasciculaceae cyanobacterium
TAGCATGAATGAGTCAAATGACTCGCTGTTAGGCTCGGTTGTCTATGCAAGGGGGAGTCGTTCCCCCTCATGTCTTAAAGCCAGAGGCTCCCCGACTCCCCCTTCCGAACCCCGATTTCCGGTGGGCTTACTAAAATTCTTTTAAGCTGTCACGCAAATAAACATTGCTTGTTAGGACAGACGCTCTGACGCTCTGACACGGAGACGCACGGAGGGTTTGAAGACTTGTTTCTTAACTGAAGAATAGGCAATTTTTATTTGCACATTAGCTTAAAGAAAAGAGCATTTCTGCTGCAAAGCCTGCCTCAGCATGACTTGATACTGCTGATTGTCAATTGTGTAGGCTCCGAAACGTTCTAAATGGGGATTATTCATCTGGGCATCAAACAGGCTGAAACCACGTTCCCTTAGCAGTTCAACTAACTTGACCATTGCTACCTTAGAGCCTTCAGGAATTCGGTAGAACATGGACTCGCCAATAAAGGCTCCGCCAATAACGATTCCTAAAATCCCGCCTGCTAGCTGGTCATTAAACCAAGTTTCCCAACTATGAGCCCAACCGGCCTGATGTAATTTCTTGTAAATTTCCTGGAGCTGGGGAGAAATCCAAGTAACTTCACGGTTAGAGCATCCAGCAACGACCCCAGAAAAGTCTCGGTTGATTGCGACGCTAAAACGCTGTTGATTGAGGACGCGATTCAAGGATTTGGGATAGCGAAAGCGCTCATCGAGGGGAATAACTGTGCGTCGGCGGCTCATGTACCAGCCTAACTCACCGTTTTCGTCTGCCATCAGGAAGTAGCCTTGGGCATACCCCTGGATTAGGGAAGGAATGTCAAGTTCCATCAACAGGCTACTACTAAGGTTGGGAGGTTGCGCTTGCTAAACTTTAGATTAATGACTGACAGCTTAGCTGATTTCCCAGATATTGACATCCTCCCATCGCTGTTCGCGCAGCGTTGCCGCAGGCTAAGCGAGGGATTCTTGAGCTAATCACAGCCTTTTTGAGATACCTCAAAAAGGGCTTAGACGATTATGTCATAACCGAGGTCAACTAGAATGTCACTTAATATCTAGAACCCCAAAAGCTTCCCCTTGAGCAAAGCGAAGGGTGAGGGCTTTCTTGCCGGGGCTAGGTAATCAATCCTCTCCCGTCTTTCGGACCAAGCCTCAGTTCTAATATTGAAAGCTTTGTTGTAGACTAGACGCACACAACCGAGCGTCCGTCGCAAGAGATGTTCTTGTTCGGGAGTGGGGTAAAAACGATATCGGTAGGCGCGTACCTGCTTCGCAGAAGCTTCGCTAACTGTCATACCTCACGTCGTACAGTATCTTTTGTAAGGCACCTCACTGGAGGCGGCGTTTACTGAGTGCGTGTCGCCCGGAGAAACCCCAGGCATTTAGCGGCATGTCCCGTCTCGTAGAGAGGGTTTCCACGCCGGAATTAGATGATTAGCAAGACTGCTCTAGAGTGAAAAAGTCCCATGGCTCAACCAATAATTCCACCAATTACACTCCCACCTGCCCAGAATCCCCAGCAAGAAGGGGAGTGGTTGCAAGATGCTCTGGTTAGGTGGCTCGATCAAGAGTTTTTGCCAGAGCAGGTTAATCAAAAAATTGCCCACAGGGCCTCCCAAATCTTTGTCCGCCAGCGCATGGAAGGGGAAAATGACTTAGGCTCACTGGTAATAGCAATTGTATTTGAAATGCAGACTTTTGACTTTCGAGAGAGTTTTTACAGTGAGTTTGCCGTTGCTAATGCTGTCAGCGATTTACTTCTCGAGAGTCTTGGCATCGACCGCTGTTGTGGGCAATAGAGGTTGACAGGTTGAAGATTTTTGCATACAACCTGGAGCTTAGCATTTTTCAACCTCTTTCCCTTGTTTAAACTTGGGGCTGATAGCTTTCTACCAGCTAGATTTGACAACCCCCGGTAGCAACCCTTGGTGGGCCCATTCCCGCAAAACGTTGCGAGATAGTCCAAAGTCACGATAGTAGCCGCGAGGACGACCTGTAACCCAGCAACGGTTCCGTACTCGGTTGGGAATACTGTTACGGGGCAACTGTTGCAGCTTACGGTGAATCTCTAGTTTTTCCCGTTGAGAAGTAGCACTTTTAAACTCGGCCTTGAGTTCTTCTCTCTTCTCTGCATATTTTTCTACTAGTTTACGGCGCTTTTTTTCGCGCTCAATCATTGATTTTTTAGCCATTCAGCTTGCCCGTTTTTCTAACTAGGTAACAGCCTTCAATTCTAACATTGACTCCCAGCTATGGTAGTTTTCAATGGGATGATGTACAAAGTCGAGGGATTTAGAGTTTTCTTCCCTTTTAGAAATGTACAAGTATTTGGAGACGCAAAAATGGGTACGGTTGCCTTTATTCAAGATGAAACTGAATTTGATTCGCTCCTGGCAAATGAGTCGTTGTTGGTTGTAGACTGCACTGCCACCTGGTGCGGTCCGTGCAAGCTCGTAGCACCCTTAATGGATCAACTGGCTGATGAGTATGGCGGTCGCGTCAAAGTTTTTAAGCTGGACCTCGATACTAATCAGCCTGTTGCTAAACGGTTTGGGATTAAAAGTATTCCGGCTGTCATGTTCTTCAAAGGAGGCGAATTAACAGAGACCCTGGTTGGGGTGAAGCCCTACGAAGAATTCAGCAGTATAGTCGAACGACTGTTGTTGTGAGTTTCAGTCTCTCAGCTTCAACCTCTCTTACTGATATTTCTTTGGCAAAACTCAATAGCTACAGTCAATTGGCTAGTTTGCTGGGGGTACTCAATTACTGGACGAGCAATTACTATTAACGGAATCCCTAGTTGAGCTGCCACCGTTCGCTTGATATCTTCCCCTCCAGGAGTACCAGAAGCCTTGGTAACAACCAATGAGATATTCCAATGGTGCCAGAGTGCCTTTTCTAAAGGAACACTCAGGGGAGGACGTAGGGCAATTATCCTTTCTGGACTAAATCCAGCAGCAAGGGCTACTTCTAGAGAATTTAGAGAGGGAAGAATACGAGCAAACAAAGTTGACCGATCTTGCCAGTGACGGAAGAGAGGTAAGACTTTGTAACCAACTGTCAGCAACACACGACTCTGATTTAGATAGTCCCCTGCTAGTAGAGTCTCAAAGCTGTCTACAGAAATCACTTTAAGATCATCAGCTTGGGTTTTCACCGCTTCTCGCTCAAAGCGCAAGTAGGGAATTTGCCTATGCAGGGCCGAGGCGATCGCCAGACGCGAAATTACTACAGCGTAGGGATGAGAAGCATCAAGAATCGCCGCGATAGAGTTTTCTTGACAAAACTTTTCTACTGTATCTTGATCAAGGGATAAAACGGCAATTTGTAAATTCTTCGTCTTAGGATACAGACATTTTGCTGCATTTGTTGTCACAGTAACGAGGCAAGGAATTCCTTGGCAAGCGATCGCCTTTGCCAATTGAGAACTCTCCTTGGTACCACCAATTAGCCAAAGTCTGCTATCGCTATTGGACAAAATACGGCAAAAACTCGAAATTTTACTCCATCAGTATTACACCGTTGCGAGATAATGCAGGTAAATATATGGACACGTTGGCAAGCAGAAAGAAAAACTTCTTTCCGTCTCCTTGTCTCCTCATCCCCTAACTGTACAACTTTCTCTAACCTTTGAGGGCTTTATTAAAGTTTCGCCGAAAAGGTTTATTGGCAACAATTAAGACAGGCCAAAGCAGGGATAAAGAAACACGGTTGGGCAAGCTGCGGTTAAAGTCAGTGCGCCCAAATCCCTTCCAAAATTTCCAGGCACCGTAGCCATAAATCCCTAGTAATACTACAAAAATGAGTTTTAACATGATTCAATCAACCGCTATAAACACTAGGTTAACTTCATCAAACTTCTGTGCTGGTCAACTCCCTTATTTTAGCCTTTAAGCTTGGTTCGATTTCTATCTTAAACGAAGGTAAGTCTCTATACTCGACTCTAGCAATGATTACCCTCTAAGGACAAGATTCAAGTCTTTCACTTTACTATTGGACTAATTTGTGCAATTGATTATAAGTACTGAGCAAAGTAACATTAGACACATATTCTAGTCTATTCCTTGCTCAGTGGTGGTGTCAGCTATAAGAGAGCTTTCTTAACTGGAACCAGGAACTTGCGACCGCACCAGTATCAAACTCTCAAAGAAATATCGCTAAATGTGGTATTTCAGAAGGTCTGCCAACTGCTCAAAAAGTAGTGTAAACCTGCCAGGAAAAACGACAATTCTTCAATATTTCCAAAAGCAGTAGCAAATATCTTACTCAGTATCTAGCTCAATATCTAGATTAATAGGAGAATACTAAGGGAATATAAAGAAAAGTTGCACTGACATCACTCAGAGACAACGCCGTAAAGTGCGCAAAAAATAGGAGGACATATGCGAGCAGTGCTAATGGCTGGCGGTTCAGGAACACGTTTAAGACCGCTAACCTGCGATTTGGCCAAGCCGATGGTGCCGATCTTAAATCGACCCATCGCTGAGCACATCATCAACCTGCTCAAACGACATGGCATTACGGAGGTAGCTGCGACACTTTACTACCTCCCTGATATCATGCGAGATTACTTCCAAGATGGCAGTGACTTCGGAGTACAGATGACCTATGCCGTTGAGGAAGACCAGCCTCTAGGTACTGCCGGTTGTGTTAAAAATATTTCCGAATTACTAGATGAGACGTTTCTGGTGATTAGTGGTGACAGCATCACTGATTTTGATTTAAGCGCTGCCATTGAGTTTCATAAGAGCAAAAAGTCCAAAGCCACCCTGGTTCTGACCCGCGTCCCTAATCCCATTGAGTTTGGCGTGGTGATCACGGACGAAGAAATGCGCATTCGGCGATTTTTGGAGAAACCTTCTACCTCAGAAATTTTTTCAGATACCGTTAACACTGGCACCTACATTCTGGAACCCTCTGTACTAGATTACCTGCCAGCTAACGAAGAATCTGACTTCTCCAAAGACCTATTTCCTTTGCTGCTAGAGAAAAATGAGCCAATGTATGGCTATGTGGCAGATGGATACTGGTGTGACGTCGGTCACCTAGATGCCTACCGGGAAGCACAGTACGATGGTCTACATCGCAAGGTCAAGTTAGACTTTCCTTACGAGGAAAAAAGTCCTGGGCTATGGATAGGGCAAAACACCTATATAGACGCCACTGCTGAGGTTCAACCTCCTGTGCTGATTGGTGATAACTGCCGCATAGGACCAGGAGTGAAGATTGAGCCAGGTACCGTAATTGGTGACAACGTTACCATCGGCAGTTATGCCAACCTGAAACGACCAATCATCTGGAATGGGGCAATTATTGGTGAAGAAACCCATCTGAGAGCTTGTACAATTGCTCGTGGTACAAGGGTAGATCGTCGCGCTCATGTCCTAGAAGGTGCAGTAGTTGGACCTCTATCGACAGTGGGAGAAGAAGCACAAATTAGCCCTGGTGTGCGTGTCTGGCCTAGTAAGAAAATTGAATCAGGTGCCACATTAAACATGAATTTAATTTGGGGAAATACAGCTCAACGCAACATTTTTGGTCAGCGCGGTGTCCAAGGACTGGCAAATATTGATATCACTCCGGAGTTTGCCGTTAAACTGGGAGCAGCTTACGGTTCGACACTCAAACCTGGCGCACAGGTAACGGTTTCGAGAGACCAACGAAGTATTTCCCGTATGGTTTCTCGTTCTATGATTGCTGGCTTGATGTCAGTGGGAGTCAACATTCAGAACTTAGAAGCAACAGCAATTCCTATTGCCCGAACGGTGGTACCGACGTTGGAAGTTGCTGGTGGCATTCATGTGCGGGTACACCCTGATCGAGCTGATTCTATTCTGATCGAAATTTTTGACTCTCAGGGAATTAACCTGACTAAAGCGAAAGAGAAGAAGATTGAGGGGGCATATTCAAAAGAAGATTTGCGACGCTCACTAATTCATGAAATTGGCAGTGTCAGCTACCCCTCTCAGATTCTCGAACTCTACAGCAAAGAATTTGAAAAGCATCTCAATGTAGAGGCAATTCGGGAAAGTGGCTCTAAGGTAGTCATTGACTATGCCTATGCTGTTTCCGGTGCAATCCTACCACAACTGCTGGCAAAATTTGGCTGTGATGCTGTTGTCCTCAATGCTAGTTTGAAGCAAACTTCACTCTCTAACGATGAGAAAGAAGGATTGCTTACTCAACTAGGTCAAGTGGCAGAGTCCCTCAAGGCTACCTTCGGCGTGCAGGTTTCAGCTAACGGAGAACAGCTGATTTTGATGGATGAATCAGGATTACCAGTTCGGGGCGAAATGCTAACAGCCTTGATGGTAAGTTTGATGCTGACAGCTAATCCTCGTTCTGCTGTGGTAGTGCCAGTCCAGGCATCTTCAGCGGTTGAACAAATTGCCCGTCGTCATGATGGTAAGGTTATTCGCACCAAGTCTAATCCTACAGCTTTAATGGAAGCGTCTCAGGCTACACCTAACGTTGTTTTGGGTGGTAGTTGGGAGATGGGCTATATTTTCCCCCAGCTACATCCCGGCTTTGATGCTATGTTCTCTATTGCCAAGTTGATCGAAATGCTGAGACTCCAGGGAAGCTCACTGGGTCAGATTCGTTCAGAAATACCTCGCGTTTGCCACAGAACTGCGACAGTTCGCTGTCCTTGGACTGTCAAAGGTTCATTAATGCGTTACCTAGTAGAAACCCATCCACGCGAGAATTTGGAACTTATCGATGGGGTGAAAATTATCAACCCGCAAGATGATAGTTGGATCTTAGTCTTACCAGATGCAGGTGAGCCTTTGGTACATATCTTTGCCAACAGCGATGACCGAGATTGGGCAGACGAGAACCTGATTAAGTATCGTAGCTATGTCCAAGAGTTTGTTGAAAAAGAGCAAGGGGTAGAGGTTGGTAAAACCGAAGTCGCTGTCTAAAGGCATTACTAATGCTCTGTATTCCAGGGAATAGGTAATTTAAATAGGGGTGTGCAGTACTAAACTGCACACCCTTCGTTATTTCTGATCTTCGGCTCAAAACCAGGGTTTTATAGCACCACGCGTTAATGTTAGGACATTTCTATACTCTCAAACTCAGCCACAGCTTACTGTTGCCTATTGCCTGTTCCCTGTTCCCTAGTGCGTAGCGCTATAAAAGGCTGATTTGGTACAATTGTTCTATGGTACTGAGAGTTTAAGGAGACTGGAAAAATGAACAGCTGCGTCTTGATGGCACAAATAATTCAAGATCCAGAACTCCGCTATACCTCCGACAATCAAACTCCTATCGCCCAGATGCTGGTTCAATTTGACAGTCTTCGTGCTGAGGAACCACCGGCGACTTTGAAAGTAGTTGGCTGGGGTAATTTTGCTAGCGAAATCAAGGAAAATTATGCAGCGGGTGATCAGATTGTAATTGAGGGCAGTTTAAAAATGAATGTCATAGAACGCCCCGAAGGTTTTAAGGAAAAACGGGCTGAGTTAATAGCTTCTCGCATTCATAAACTGGGAAGCGAATCTAGCCTACAACCCCAAGTTCCTGCCTCTTCTACAACTTTCTCAACACAAACTCCAGTGTCTACTACACAAAAGCCTAGCAATGTAGTGCCTTTGAGGTCTAGTACACCATCACAGCCAAAACCTGAGTACAGTGATTTGGACTTAGAGGCATCAAACTTTGAGGAGACAAGAGTTGGAAATGCGGGTTCAAGTGGCCCTGAAACTGAACAAGATTTGGATGATATTCCTTTTTAATCCTGTTTAGAGACGTTGCATGCAACGTCTCTACGGGTATCCCATCACCCCATCACCTCCTCACTGCATCGCCTTCCACTCACCGGAGGGAATAAATGATGCCCAATAAAAGGGATGTTGGTATTGAGGACTGGCTAGCATTTCTAATTGTGTTTGGCGTATTGCTTCTGAGCGACCCTCTTTATTTAATACACGCTGATAATATTTCACCATCAATTCTTTTGTGCCAAAATCATCTACTTTCCATAAACTAATTAACTGACTTTCTGCACCTGCTATAGCTAAAGCGCGACGTAAGCCATAGACACCCTCACCATTATTTACCTCTCCTACTCCTGTTTCACAGGCTGAAAGTACTACCAGTTTTGTCCCCCAGAGGTTGAGTCCAGTTACTTCTAAAGCAGTTAATGCTCCATCTTCTGGGTTACTTTGACGGGGGTTGAAACCAGCTAGAGCTATGCCAGAACGTAGTAAGGGGTTTTCATAATTGCCAGGTTTTTTGCTGCTTTGGCCTTGAGGAGTAAAACCAGGACGGAATTTAACATCTGCTCGTAAGTCTGTTAGACCAAAATCTGCGGGTGCGACTAATTCGACATCTTCTAAAAAGAAACCGTGGCTAGCAATATGGAGAATTTCGCAGTTAAGGTAACTGTAACTCTGGCATCTTTAACAATGTCGCTATTGTTATCTCCAGCAATTACCTTTCCCTCAGAGTCAAGTATAACTAAAGCCGGAGCAAACTCATCGCTAGTGAGTTCAATGGTAATTTGCTCACCTGCAAAGCCTTCAAAGGTATGTGCATTAACATACCTGCCATTCTCGAGAGTTTGGCTATTACTATGGAGCCTGCCCTCAATCGTAGTAGCCTTCAGCCCTTCAGCTTCCCCCAATTCCTCCTGCTGTGCAGAATTCGACTCAGCTTGTCCCAGTGTTGGAGTAGCCACTCCAGTCAGTAACCCCATCACTCCCACCAACACCACACCCCAAGGCAGTGCTTTCCTCAAAGTCAATTTAAGATAAGAAACTATTTCTATAACTTACTCCCAACAATACCCCGAACCCTATCTTGCCCCTAACTTTTACCACCAAGTCCAAGTTTTCCTCATTATCGAGTAGTGGAAACTCATTAACCAGCCAGCAAGACTCTCTAGAGAGTATTTATGTGTGGCTAGAGAGTTTCCGAGTGTGGCTAGAGAGTAATTATGTGAGTCTAGAGAGTCTCTGAGTGTGGTGAACGAGTATTTGAGTGTCTTTAATGAGTGTTTGAGACTCTTTAAAGAGTATATGAGTGTGGTTAATGAGTGTTTGAGACTCTCTAGAGAGTCTTCATGTGAGGTTAATGAGTTATAGAAGTTATAGCCTGGGTAAGTTTTACCAGTGATAGTCTATTTTCAACTCATTTAGCACTTGCCTACCCTACCATTACTACGGCAATTTAAGTTGCTAGGACTTGTGCAATTAAAAATAATGTAATAAAGTAATATTGTTGCAACTGCAATCCAGATAAAAAGCCAGCCTGA
>JBAUJE010000448.1:0-8090 GCA_049683475.1 Coleofasciculaceae cyanobacterium
CCATAAGGTTCCTGAGCTAATTCAGGACAGTCAATTCCATAAAGCCTTACGCTTTCTACCAAGGAATCATTACTGACCACTAGAGTATCACCGTCTTTGACATAATCTAGCTTAAATTTCATTTCAACCGAGCTTACAATATTGCCAATCTCAACCTAACAAGGCAATTGCCTACTATTTCTCAAGCTGCCTTAAAAAATAGCTAAACTAACTGACGGCTGACAGATATTTTATAAAATGTACTTTTCGATACAAACATTTACATTAGATCAACTAAATTTTTGTAAAACCACAATTACCAAATGTAAACAAATGCTTGCTAGCTTCCTTAGAGATTTGAACTCAAAGTCGTATTTGAGGTTAATCGTAGACAGCTTCCAGATTGTATCATCAGAACAATCTTGAATCGCCATCTATCAAACTTCTGGAATTTGCCTATCAATCTGTGAATATTTATTGCTGTTCAACAAATCTTGCATAAAGGTAGGCTAATTAACCAGATAAATCTTTATAAGAAGTTAATTGAAAAAACATCCTGATCTAGCCGACAAAGTTCTGAAAGAAACAAAAAGTAATGATTCTAGAGTCAATGGTGACAACAAAAGGCTAAAGAAGAATGTTTTAACTTTTTCACCTTTATTCGAGTTAACCAAGACTCTTCAACTTAAGTAAGGAGTGTCCCATGCAACAACAAATGTGTTGGCTATCGAGCTTTGGCCACGGTAGTGACAAAATTCTGCATCTAAGAACTGCTCCTCATCAACCCTGGCGACCTTATACAGCTTTTCCTCAGTATTCTGTACCAGATTACCGCATACCGGGTGGTTCTTTAGGTTACGCCACTTACCAAAAACTTTTCAAAGCAGGCTGGGTTTTATTACCCAGCCAAGGGCAGATAGCTGGCGAACAAGAGGATATTGCCAGCTAAACTAAATTAAGTTACGCCGATGTCTGATAAGGACTAGTCAGCTTACCCAACTGTTGTACCAACAGAGAAAGGAACAAGCCAACATCGGTAACTACACCAACTGATTCAATCGAACCGCGATCGCTCAATTTTGTAACTACTGCCGGATTAATATCTACACAAACCATCTTCACGCCAGCTGGGGTCATATTACCAACCCCAATTGAATGCAGCATGGTAGACAACATTAAAATCATGTCTGCCCCTTCCAACTGCTCAGCGTACTCAGTTTGCGCTTTGATCAAGTCCATCTGAGTATCTGGCAAAGGTCCGTCATCGCGGATCGAACCAGCCAGAGCAAAGGGTACATTGTTTTTTACGCACTCATACATGACCCCTTTTGTCAAGACACCTTGCTCGACTGCTTGAGCAATGCTGCCACAGCGACGGATTAGATTGATTACTTTGAGGTGGTGCCGATGTCCTCCTTGGACAGGAACTCCTCGTTTCATATCCACCCCTAGGGAAGTCCCCATCAGGGATTGCTCAATGTCATGAACAGCGATCGCATTGCCTCCAAGTAGGGACTGTACGTAACCTTCCCGAATCAAGCGTGCTAGGTGTTGAGAACCACCAGTGTGAATCACTACTGGCCCTGCTGTTACAATCACCTTACCGCCTTGGTCACGAATTTGACGTAGTTCCCAAGCAATTTGCTCAACTACCAACTCTACCCGACGCTCACTGGAGACACCTGCCCCCATGAAGCTAAATTCTTCCTTGCCACGCTGCTCCCTGGCATCCTTCTTATGGATAGTGCGGATACCTTCAACACCAACAACTACCCGTTCTCCTACTTTGAGATCTCTGAGTAATTTGCAGTGAGCTACCCAACCGGAGTCAGTCTGATTAACAGTAATTGCTCCATCCATACGTTGGGAGAGTACCTTCACCCACTCACCAGCGATACGTACCTCGGTAGGGTAGATAGTACTGACATAAAAGTCGTCGGGAGCAACACCGTCTTTGCTAACAGGTTCCAATTTGGCATCATTAACCTCCTGAGATACAGTTACAGCACCCAAGTCGATCAGCTGGCTCATAATGTCTTCCATCAAATCATGGGAAGGTGCTGATACCTTTACCTCCGCGCTGGAAGTACTTTGCCGCTGCATCCCTAGATTAAAGTTGAGAATCTGGAAGCTGCCCCCAGCCTCAATAATTAAATCGAGTGCCCTGCTGATGATGCCAGAGTCAAGTAAGTGTCCTTCCATCTTCAGGGTACGACTTTCTACCGGCTCATTAGCATGGACTTCGCTGCGCACTGGCTCTGTAACTCGCAGTGTCAAGCACTTAGCTGCACCGCCAGCTTTGAGAAACTCTGTTAGGGGTGTTTCAATTACTTGGAAACCAACTTCTGTAAGGCGTTGCTTGAGTTCCTTGCTGGCTTTGTTCATCACCACCACCCGCTCAATGTTGACCGCATTGCAGGCAAAATTGGCGGCATCGGCTTCTTCAATAGCAATCCGCTTTTCTGGCGGTACTCTCATCTCAATCAAGCGGTTGGAGTAAGAGTCAAAGGCTGGTGGGTAGTAAAGTAAGTAGCCACCAGAAAGAGGACAGAAGCAGGTATCTAGGTGATAGAAACGATTATCCATCAGCCGCAGCGAAACTACTTCAATATCGAGCCATTTGGCTAGGTAAGGATGGGAGTCTAGTTCAGAGCGGAAGCCGTAACCAGCCCACAGCCAGCGTCCTTCTCGATCCAATAAGGCATCACCCGCGCCTTCAAAGGGCAAATCCTTCGGTAATTCATGAACAGTGCAGCCTTGTTCTTCAAACCACTGTTTAAAATAAGGCTCTTCACCCTGACGTTCTTGGTGAAGGAAGCGACTTAGAACAACATTTTGTCCTAAAATCAGACCAGCGTTAGCGGTGAAAACCATATCTGGCCAACCTTGCCGGGGTTCAACTAAGTCAACAAGGGCATGTTCTTTAAGGATGAGGTGTAGCTGTTGCCATTGTTCGACAGCACGCTCTCGCGAGGACTTGTGAATGTTTCCCTCCATCCAAGGATTAATCACATAATCCACGTCGTAGTGGGTAGGGGAACACATGAGGAAGCGAATCGAATCAGTCATAATCAAATTAGGGATAAGGTAGATGGCGACTAAGGTTTAAAGGGGTTAACCATTAGACATCTAGCAAAAGTCCTTTTTGCTAGAGGTGGGGAAGGGAAAAAGCATAAAGGTGGGAAATAGGAAATGATTTTATTGAACCTTGACCCTTTGTCTCTCTTAAAAATACCCTTTACCCCTTAACGTGCAACCCTGTTCCCAACTTCTGCAAGAAGTCTATTACCTAGTCTCACACCAATTACCACTCCTGCTTATCGCGTTAGGAGTGGATTACTGAGTGCTGTAGAAAAGCAGATCCCATTTTAAGGTGTCAGGGGGCTTTCTTCTAAGAAAGCCTGTCTAGTCTTAATAGTTTGTGGTTAATTGTTGATGACTGAAACCCTTACTCAACACTGACAGTGCTGCCTTCACGAGCTAAGAACCCACCTTCAAAGGCTTCTTTTACTTCTAGGGAAATTTGATCTAAAAAATCATCACCGTGATTTGGTTCGTGGTGAAAGATTGCCAGCTTTTTTACGCCTGCTTCACGAGACAGCTTCACCCCTTCTTGCCAAGTTGAGTGTCCCCAACCAACTTTCGGAGACTTGGGGTTGTAGTATTCATCGTCCGTGTACATGGCATCATAAATCAACAGGTCTGCATTACGAGCCATATACAGAACATTTTCATCTAAGCGATCAGGAAAATGTTCTGTATCCGTACAGTAAAAAACAGAAAGCCCCTGCCAATTTACCCGATAGCCGGTTGCACCGTTAGGATGATTCAGGGAAGTAGTTTCAATTGTGATATCATCTAGTGTGATTTTGTCTCCTCTGACAAAATCGTAGAACTTCAGATCTGCCTCAATTTTGGGTACAGGAACAGGGGAATCTATGTGCAGAACACGCTCCTTAAAATGCCGTTCCATAGAAGTACCCGGAGGTGCCATTCCATGAATGTGAAAACAATTACCCTTGGTAAAAAGAGGAGCGAAAAATGGCGCTCCTTGAATATGATCCCAATGATAGTGAGTAAAGAACCAGTAAGCTTCAACCGGCAAATTATTTAAGCTTTTTCCTAGCATCCGCAAACCAGTGCCACCATCAAAGATCAGGCGTTTCTCACCGATGTGCATTTCGATACAGGAGGTATTACCGCCGTAGCGAACTGTCTCTTTTCCTGGAGAGGGAACACTGCCTCGAACTCCCCAGAACTTGACAATAAACTCAGAGCAAGAACGAGTTTCCATGGGCAATTTAGACTTTAACTAGTTGAGAGAATTGGTGAGCGCTTGAACAGGAATAGCCGGATTTTCCACAACCTATCTTAATTAGGTAAAATACTTTGGTAAACAAGCCGTACATGATAGCTCAAATTATAAACAAACTTAATCTTTGAATTTTTGTGTGGCAGACTACCCCATCTATCAGGAGGCTAAGGGAAACTAAGGAATAAGTAATCACCTCAAATTCCTGAAAATGGCAATTTATTCATTTGCACGGTAGAAAAGTATCAGGCTGATGATTGCTGCTGGGCAGTTGCACCAACTTACAAAAATCAATTCTAGCTTTAAGCAGGTGTCAGAGTCAGACATTGACCACTATGGCGCAGTAGGTGATCAGACAAAACTAGGGCAACCATTGCCTCAACCATAGGCACCGCTCTGGGTAGAACACATGGATCATGACGACCTTTAGCAGAGAGTGTAGTCTCTTTACCGCTACTTGTCACAGTACGCTGTTCTTTTCGTATGGTAGCAGTCGGTTTAAATGCTACCCGCAAAATGATATTTTCGCCATTGGCGATGCCACCCTGAATACCACCGGAGTGGTTAGTTACCGTGCGCAGCGTACCAGTTGCGTCGGTATAAAATTCGTCGTTATGCTCACTACCAGTTAGCAAAGTTCCGGCAAAACCAGAGCCAATCTCAAATCCTTTGCTGGCTGGCAAGGACATCACGCCCTTAGCTAAATCTGCTTCTAGTTTATCAAATACAGGTTCTCCCAGACCTTTGGGAACATTTCGGGCAACACACTCAACTACACCACCCAAAGAATCACCACTGCGCCCAATCTGCTCAATCAGTTCTATCATCTTAAAGGCGCATTCTGAATCAGGACAGCGAACAATATTGCTCTCTACCTGTTCCATTGTCACAATGTTGGGTTCAACTATCGCTTCTAGATCTTTGATTCGCTTGACATAGCCAACAATTTCTACGCCAGCAAATTGATGGAGAATTTTTTTGGCGATCGCACCTGCTGCCACTCGACCAATTGTTTCTCGTGCTGATGATCTTCCCCCACCTTGCCAGTTCCGAATGCCATACTTCGCATCATAGGTTGCATCGGCATGGGATGGTCGATATTTTTCGGACATCTCGTTATAGTCCTGGGGACGAGTGTCCTTATTCCTCACCATGATAGTGATTGGTGTTCCTAAGGTTTTGCCTTCAAATACCCCGGAAATTATTTCACAGGTATCACTTTCTTTGCGGGGAGTGGTTATTTTGCTTTGTCCTGGACGCCTACGATCAAGTTCTACTTGAATCTCTGGGGCAGAAATTTCTAGCCTTGGCGGACACCCGTCAATAACGACACCAACGCCGCCGCCGTGGGATTCGCCAAATGTGGTGACGTGGAACAGATGCCCGAAGGTATTGGTCATGATGCTTGAAAAGATGCCTTAATCCTCTGATTCTAACATTAATAGATAAATGGATGTAGGGATAGTAAAAACGCTATAATTAGTACAAATGAACTACAAAGGCTAATATGGCAGAACAAGCGATACAAAGTCATCAAGCCAATCACAGCAGAATAAAGTTCACACTCTACAATTTTGCTCAACTACCAACAGCTTACTATTTAGTTGAGAGAAAGACATTAAGATTGAAAGCAGAAGCTTTAGGAAGTAATTGCGATTACCAAATATTTTTATCGAACACAAACAGGCAAGTAATTGCTGTCTCAGATGCAGTTCAGTTTCAGAGTATCCAGACAAGGGATGATGGCATTTTCTATCAATATAAGCTTCTGAGCAAAGAACTGTATAACCAACTCACAAATGTTCCTATTGTACAAAGCGATCAGTCTGTACTAGCTTTTGCTAGAGCCAAGCTTGCTGAAGGTGACCTCAATACTGCTAAATATGCCTTGTTGAGTAGCTTAGATGCAACTTTGATTAACAAATATACTAAAGCTCTAACAAGGTCAGAAATAGCAGATTTTGCCAAAGAGCTGGAACAGTCTATTTTTCAAAGCTCCCTTTTTCTTAGTCATAAGTTCTTGTCAGAAATTAAGGCAAATAAAAAAATCACCTTGCTTTCATTATTAAGGTTATTAGAACAACATAAAAACAGCATTATTATTAACCTTAAGCACTTACGAGAAAACTATCAACGAAAATCTCTCAAGAGGATTGAAGGGAAGAGAGACGAAGCAGGAGAACTTATTAAGCCAGCATTAAAAGTAGAAGAGGTAGATAGTAGTGAGTATCTACAAATGGGTTCATTGACAGTTAATCACAATACAGCCACTATTAATCTGCTTCTTACCAAACAAGTTAGGCTAGTACAGATAAAAGATAGTACTCAACTCAATGAGGTAGCATCCCTATTAGTTAATGAATTAGAGAATTTTAAAAATTACACCCTTGTTTGGGATGGAAAACTAGCAGTTAATTCACTGAAGATAAAAATTAGCTCTAAAAAAGTGTTTGACTTGCTCAAGACAAAAGGAGTGCTAGAACAGGCTGGTTTACCCCCGGAGGAATTTGACTTCCGTACTGAGTATGAACTCAGACTCAATAATCTACCAACTGTAGCTTGGAACCAAAGCTTCCATAGTATTAATGGTGTGTTCGATAAGTTAGCTCAAATCAAAATACTGTCTAGTATCATTGCGGCTCAACTTAAAGATCAATCAGCTATCTACATTCCTGAGCAGCTTGAGGAGTTAGAAAGTAAATATCTCTCAAAGAATCTCTATATCAACTTTCCCACAACAACAGAATACTCTAATTTAGAGGAAGCAATTGCTAGTGGTGCTGTTGACTGTCAGATAAGTCATAAAATTAATATTGGCAACCTAGAAATCCTCAATCTGAGCAAGTTATATTCTGCCAATAAATTTCTTAATCGGCTCTATGAGGCATATAACAAAGATACGGGAGAGAAGCTAGAAAAACTGACTTTTGACATTACCTTAGAGCAAAACCTAATATTTGGTCACAAAAATCTCTCATCCCGCCTGAAAATAACCAAGGTCGATGAACTAATGAGGCAAATATTTGACAACTTCCTTGGTATTGAGAATAACGGAACAGTTAGGGCTATTTTGTCTAAGGTTGGGGCAGAAAATCTTTTAGAGTTATTAGAGGCAAAATGGCGGGGTGAGGAGGTTAACCTAGAAGAGTTGATAGTCGAATTAGTTAGAGCTAATACTCGACTGAAGAAATATGCCGACCAGATTTACGCCGAGAAAGTTTCTCCCCTAGTATTTTATATTGGTTCAACGGGGTTAATCCCTGAGGAATTGGACGGCAAAGCAGAGACGGCTGAGGAAATCGGTTCAAGATACAGCGACTTGCAATTCTCAAAGCATGAGCGAGAAGGAATATTTTTTGCCGTGGGTGAGTCAATTATTAGTGTTTACCCTGACAAGCAGTATTACAGCACAAAAGCGTTAGTATGATTAGAGCTGTGTTTTTCCTAGGCTCTAGGATTTGGGTAATTTGACAAGGTGCGATCGCATTTCTGGGAGATAAAGAGGTGCGATCGCTTTTTTTAGCTAAGAATTTGTTTGATAAGTCAAAAAAGTCTATTCTTGTGTCGGCTCACACAGTACTGAAATTAAGTGGTAGTATAGCGCTACGCGCTAGGGAACAGGCAACGGGCAATAGGCAATAGTAAGCTGTGGCTGAGTTTGAGAGTATAGAAATGTCCTAACATTAACGCGTGGTGCTATACAAACTGATTTATCTAGTACAATGCGGCGAAAATAAAGTACCCATATTATGAGATACTAATCAAAGGTAGTCAGGGCACGTAAAAGGAACTAGGACAT
>JBAUJE010000449.1:0-44204 GCA_049683475.1 Coleofasciculaceae cyanobacterium
CTGGTGTTGGTTGGGTAAAAATGCGTTTATCTCGCCCTATCCCCGATGGGTTTGTTGCTAAACAGGCTCAAGTGGTTAAAAGAGCATCCCGATGGTACGTCATGCTCACACTGCAAGCTGATGTTGAAATCCCAGACATTGTCCCTAGTGGCAAACCCCTGGGTATTGACTTAGGACTAAAAAGTTTCGCTTGCACTTCGACTGGTAGGGTTATCCCTAGGCCTCGATTTTTTGTAGACCTCCAACGTAAGCTGAAATTGCTACAACAAAGAGCGAGTCACAAAAAATTAGGTTCAAGTAATTGGCGTAAAGCTCAAGCTAAAGTGGCTCGTTTGCATGAACACATTCACGACACACGCAAAGACTTTCATTTTAAGTTGGCCCATCAACTCTGCAATCAAGCAGGGATGATATTTGTAGAGGACTTGAATTTCCCAGCTTGGGCTAAAGGGGTGTTCTCGAAACACACTCTAGATGCTGGGTTTGGAGAATTCCTCTCAATTTTAGAATGGGTGTGTTGGAAACGCCGAGTCTATTTTGCCAAGGTAAATCCCAATGGTACAAGTCAGACTTGCCCAAACTGCAACCATCATACAGGCAAGAAAGAACTGAGCGAACGGGTTCATCATTGTGGTGAATGTCGATACACAACAGATAGAGACGTTGCTGCCGCTCAAGTGGTGATGCAGCGTGGACTTGCAGCCGTAGGGCATACGGTCAAGATGCTTGGCGAAGGGTTAAGCGTTGGCTCCCTTTTGACCCAAGAATCCCCGTCTCTTTAGAGCGGGGAGTGTCAAAGCTAACTAAATCAGAACTTCAGGAACTCCAAGCCTATCGCTTTAATCGTCGTCGCAAACTAGGCTTTAGTGACGACGATTGCTACATCTATACGCTTTTAGGTAAAACTCAAGACAATGAGTGGATATGTCTAGCATCTACGGTTCCCAAACAAGCTGAACTGGAAGAACAGGAAATTTCTCGCTCTTTTGATGCTGAATTTTCTGCCTCTCAATTCTCAGGAGAGCATACTAATTCTATAGTCGCGAGAATCGAGGAAATCCTGACAGAACTCCCCCCACTGAAAACTTATGGTGTCTACAATGTAGGTTACAACTATACCTACCAACATCAGCTAGTCTGCAAAGCAGCATCGACAAGGGAACTCGCTTTTGAGAAGGCAGCTGATCTTGTTGAGATTGGTCAATTCAAGGGTTTTTACCCAGATGAAGATTACTTCCGTGAAGAAATTCACTACGATTATCAGGATGAGGAAGAAGAAATGGAACTTGACGAGTTCTATCTTCGCTACCAGAAATTGAACCAATTTTTAACCCAGAATCTTACCAATATCCTCGTCTACAGACTAAGTTTTTGGGATTGGGACTATATCTATATCTTTGGTCAAACTCAGGCCGGCGACTGGCTTGGAGTTGAGACAACTAATGAGTTTGTTTACAATCCGTAGAGAACTCATTAGCTCTCAAAAAAACTGAGTAAGATTATCTCTTATCTCAAATCTGTCTAATGGCTCATAATACAAACTTCTAATCTAAAATCTTACCTGCGAGTATAACGGTGCTTCACTCCAATAGGGAAATACTCCGGATCACCCATCGCTGCTAACTCAACTTCTGGTATTTGATACTCGACAGGAACATAATTAGCAAACTCACTATTAAGCCGCAACAATTGAGCAAGAATAGAAGAGGCAATCGCTTCTTTTTTCTCTTGGGAACCTTCCACATTTGCTGCTAATTCCACTACTACTGATAAAAAGCGATTCTTATCAGTATCTTCTTTTACTTGCAAGACAAACTTACCCGTTACCCAATCCCTAATTTCTGGCTGTTCTAACCCCACCGTCACATTTTCTGGGTAGATATTTGCCCCGAAGTAAGAAACAGTAAAATGAGAGCGTCCAAAAACATAAACAAACGGCAAAGAATGAATACCCCTTCCTCCTTGCTGTTGTAACTCAGCTACCGGGTCAAATCCTACCTCTGCCAGAAATTCGAGCATTTCTTCATAGGAAATTAAACCCCCTGTATCTGAAATGTGATACCTAATTAAAGGAATGCCATTATCCCCAGAAAAAAGTAAAGTACCATCGTCAACCTCAAAAAAGCGGCTCAGGGGGTCGTATTGTACTAAAGTAGGTAAACGAGACTCACCAAACAAGCGACGGGCTACCTCGGGATGCTCAGAAAGAAAACGACGAATGCAAACACTCAGGGGCGTTTCATTACCCAACACCCCAGCATCAGCCGTACCGTAAAGAGAGGCAGAATCATAGCAGAAATTAGTTGAACCGAGGCGATCGCCTACTAAAGTCCGCCATTCTTCAGAAAATACCTCTCCTGCCGTAACCAGCTTAACTTGGTACTGCGACCAATCCACCCCTCTAGCAATACCAGTATCAATAACATCTTTCAAAAAGGGTGGATAACCTAGTAATACCACCTGGCTAAAAAGAGAACCAAGTTCTTGGACAACTCGCAATATCTCCTCTTTATTATTACCAGGAGTAATCAAAGTAAGAGGATAACCCTTACTCGCCAAGTAACGACAACAGTTAGTTGTATAAATCCCCCCAACCCAAGTTCCCAAACTAAAACAAACCACAGCCAAAGTTGGTTTAATGTCTGCCGAAAAACTATCATTAAATATTTGTTCAAAGCGATAAGCAATTTGCAGTTCATCCGTCAAAAAACGTGGCCAAAAAGTCGGCTTACCCGTAGAACCAGAAGAAGCAGCAATTATGTCACAACTGTCCAACTTCCCATTGCGGCACAAAGCAGCTAAAGGATGAAGCTGTAAATAATTAGCTTTAGTAATCAGAGGTAATTTTTGGAAATCGGCAAAAGTCTGAACCGATGTTGCTTCAACTCCCTCTTTTTGCAAAAAAAATTGGTAAGCTGGAACCGTACTAGCAACCGAGTGAAATAAATCTAGAGCAGCTTGCTCCGGAGAAAATTGCCTCTGTTGCTCCAACCTAACCTGAAAAGGCGTACTCAAAAAATCCCCAAACGCTTTAGTTGCCTTATTACGTTTTTCTCTGTGCATGATTTTTATCCTTTTGTTAATTGAGAATTGAAAATTGTGAGTAGAAAATTGCTAATTGTTAATTGTTTATCTATTGGGAATTTAGAATTTAGAATTTAGAATTTAAAATTGTCAATCTCCCCCATCTCCCCCATCTCCCCCACCTTTGTGCATTCTGAATTCTGAATTCCGCCATTCTTTCTACCCCCTTGTCCCCCCATTTCTACATTCTTCATTCTAAATTCTGCATTCATTCTCTCCCCCACCTCCCCCACCTCATCCTTATTTTTCCCGAAATGGGAGTAACCTGGATGGATAAATATTAATGCACCTAGCGAATTCACTTTCCTATGAAGTCCCTCAGTTGCCCTAGTGGACACGAAAATCCCCCCGGTAGTCGCTTTTGTCTGCACTGTGGACAGAAGCTGGATCTTCCTGTGAACCAGGGTATACAATCGGGGCAAATTTTAGGCGATCGCTATCAACTGATTCGCCAAATCGGACATGGTGGTTTCGGACGCACCTATTTAGCAGCCGATCTCAATCGCTTTAAGGAAAACTGCGTCTTAAAAGAATTTGCCCCTGATGTGCAAGGCACCTACGCCTTGCAAAAAGCCGAAGAATTATTTGAACGGGAAGCTGGTATTCTCTATCAGCTACAACATCCTCAAATTCCCCACTTCCGAGAACTGCTGAGGGTCAAACAAGAAGAGACAAACAAATTATTTTTAGTACAAGACTTTGTCGAGGGACAAACCTACTATTCTTTAGTAGAGCAAAGAAAACGCCAGGGACTGAAATTCAACGAAGCTGAGGCTACTCAGCTAATTGTGCAAATTCTGCCAGTTTTGCAATACATTCATTCCCTGGGAGTAATTCACCGTGACATCTCCCCCGATAACCTGATGCTGCGTACTACCGATGGCTTACCAGTGCTAATTGACTTTGGCGGCGTTAAGCAAGTAGCTGCCACAGTTGCATCTCAGTTTATGGCTACAGCTCCTTCTACTGCAACTCGCTTAGGCAAAGTTGGCTATGCACCTCAAGAGCAAATGCTCAAAGGAATTGTTTCTCCTAGTAGCGATTTGTACGCCTTAGCTGCCACAGTATTAGTCTTACTTACGGGTAAAGAACCCTCACAGCTAATTGACCAACATAACTTGAACTGGAACTGGCGCAGAGAAGTCCAACTTAGTCCAAGGTTAGGAAACGTCTTGGATAAGATGCTCCAGTTTAGACCAGGGGATCGTTATCAAAATGTGCCGGAAGTCCAACAAGCTCTCAGTAAGTCTTCCCCCGCTAAAGCCTACCCGTCATTGCCCCAACCCCAACCCTTAACTAAAGCTACTGTAGCCGTAGCTCCTGGACCTGTCAAAAAACCTCCCTCTCCTCCTCCAGCACAGGCTTTAACTCACTCAACCAATGACCAGTCTTTTAACTGGTTAAGAACTATTAGCTTCTGCGTGATCTTAATGGTTATTGCCGGTAGCTTTGGCTGGTGGGCTGGTAATCGCTGGCTCGATTCTTTACAACAATCTAGAAACCCTGATGATAATACGATAATTGATGATCAAGATTCGCCTTCAGAGCCAACAAAAACACCTTCCCTATCTCTTTTTTCTGCCGAGGAGCAAGAGCGTAAGCAGAACTTAGAACGTATACGTAACAATTTAGGTGTTGATAAAAATTTCCTGGTTGACCTAGTTAACGAGATATTTTGGATTCAGTATCCCGAACTACGAGGAAGCGAGCTAGGTAGTGGGCAAGAAGATGCCCCATTCAGAGAAAGGTGGGATACGATTGCTCTTGAGCAACTAGAAAAATTAGACCAAGCAGACTTAAGTTCTGCTGCGCGACGACAACTAGGCAATTACGGACAAGAAGATATTAATAACTGGAAAAGGGAAGTAAATAAACTGCGTCTTAGTAGCCGCGCCCTTTACGATTTGGCAGATGCTAAGTTCTTTGAAAAATTCCCAGAACAAAAAGAAGAGAAAGACTTTATCAAAAAGCCCATTGGTCAAGTATGGCAAGCAATAGTTGCAGATAAACTTAAAGAATTAAAATCTAAAAATGCTTTAGAACGTATTGTCTTTGACCCAGAAACTGTTAGTAAAGAAGCCAGCGGTAACCTTAAATCAGGAGAAGGGAAAGCATTCATTGCCCAACTTTCTGAAGGTCAGCAGATGGAAGTAAAGTTGCAAGCAGGTGAGGGAGTTTTATTTTCCGTTTACAGTCCTAGTGGCGAGACAACAATCTTAGAAGACTCCCCTAAGCGGACTTGGTCAGGAAAACTGCCAGAATCCGGTTTCTATGAGTTTGTGATAGTCTCTCTCTCAGAAGAGCCAATGGACTATCAATTTAACTTGAGAGTTGAAGATGTTGCACCTGTCCAACCACCAACTGAGGATTCTTCTGGGGAACTCAATTCTGATTTTTAGGGTTAATAGCCTTTAAGTAATCACTTATTACTTATTACTTATTTTCCCTTACCCCATAGGAAGCGTTGAAAATATACCCAGTGAGGGAGCATCAAGTAATTCTTCTACATCAACCTGAGATGATCAGATAATTCTGTGCAGATAGGTGATTCAAATTGTCAAACCACAAGAATCTGAGCAACTTCCTAATGGGGAGCTGGTTTTAAGTCGAGAGTATGCTTGATAACTGTCCTTTCTCTGGGTATAGCAACAGACAATTGAAAGTTCGCAGTCCAGAGTGCTATCAAGATTCAAGAAGCTTACGCCTATGTAGTTTTAAGAACAAATAGAAATAGCCATCTTGTAGTCAGGTTTAATTTTAATAGCCTGCTCAAGGCTGGCATCAGCTTCTTCAAACCTTCGCAGTTGGGATAATGCCCAACCACGAAAATACCAAGCTTGGTAATCATCGGACTTAAATTCAATAGCTTTCTCAAAACTAGCGATCGCCTCTTCGTATCGCTTTAATTGTGAGAGTACTAAGCCTCGATTGTACCAAGCCCGATCATGATCTAGCTTAATCTCAATTGCTTTGTCATAGGCTGCAACGGCTTCTTCATAAAGTTCTAGTTGCGATAGAGTCCAGCCTCGTTCATACCAGACTTGGTAATCATCAGGCTGAATCTGAATGGCTCGATTATAGGCTGCTAGTACCTCTTCGCCAGCTTGCGCTTCTAGTAAACTCTTACCTATGTCGTACCAGATATCTTGAGAACTACATATCATCGTGTTCATAATTTAGGGCTTCTCCCTTAGCTTGGTTTACTTCTAGGATAACAACCGCTTTTCCTCCAATGCTTTGACCTATCTGCATATTTAATGACCGATATCGGCAATAATTTGGCATTTTTGTGCCAACTAATCACCGACAAACACTCTAAGATTTATGACAAACCTCGCTACTTGCTACTAGTTTGCCCTCTTATCTGAACCCTAGACTGAGAAATTAGGCAGCAAGTTCCTGGAGATAACCAAGGATGTTGGCTAGAGGCTAAGTCGGTAATCTCTAATTCAAGCTTGCTTCCTTTAATACAGTAGGAATAACGCGAATCACTCGCTCAGCAATTTCTTCTGGCGCTTCGTTGGCGTTCACCTTAATGCTAAGATCGGCTTGGGAGTAGAGACTACGTCGTTCTTCAAGTAACTTTGCCAATGTCTGTACTGGGTCAGCTTGTTTCAGTAAAGGGCGAGTTGCATCATCCTGCAAGCGTTCTATTAAGACTTGTACCGGAGCATCTAGCCAAACAATTAAGCCATGATGTAGATAACTCCAGTTCATTTGTCGCATGACAATGCCACCACCAGTAGCAATTGCCAGGTTCTTATGAGCAGATAGTTCTGATAAAACCTGAGCTTCCAGTTGTCGAAAAGACTCTTCACCACTAGAGGCAAAAATCTCATTAATTGTCTTACCAGCAACCTGCTCAATCAAAACATCGGTATCAAAAAAGCGGTAGCCTAGCTTATCTGCCAGCAGACGACCCACCGTAGTTTTGCCAGCACCCATCATACCAATGAGGAAAATATTAACACCTTTCAACAGATTGCTCATGTCAATGGAAAATTGAAAATGGAAACTATTTTGGCTTTTGCTGTTTCTCTACTTCCTGGTTAAATTCTTCGTCCTCCTCAAACCCCCAATCCTCACCATCCTTTTCTACCTCTTCTACCTCAGCAGGAGGTTGATAAGGGGGTGTAATTACGCGATAGTTGGCATCGTAGACAACCTCGGTTTTGCCTGCACCTGACTCAGTTGGATCGCGATAGCTGTAGGAATAAACAGAGCCATCTTGGGAGCTAGCTTTGGGCTGCTTACTAGTTTCATAACTTTTTGGCTGGGCAACTCTCTGATCTCTGGGATAATCCTTTTCAATATCTTGCTCCCTTGAGTCGTCAGTTTCTACCTGTTCCTCAAAATCCCAGTTCTCGCTGTAACTTTCCTCCCAATCTGAGGCTGGTTTTCTGCGAGATTTTTCCGGAGGTGGTGGCTGACTATATTCAAGTTCTGGCTCTTCGGGTTGGGGAATTTCCCGACTAAAAGAGCGACTTCTCCTGGGAATTTCACGAAAGTTAGAGCGACTTCTACTTGGGTAATTCCTAGGAAGATAACTCAAGAATTGCAGCAAAAAGCTAGTGAGCGCTCCTAAAGCAAGCGCTCCTCCTATCCAAACAGCTAAGGGTAGGGCAGGGGTTTTTGTACCCAAGAAGACCAGTGATACTGGCAATCCATTGGCAATGGCAAACAGAGTCAGTGCGCCCACCATCAACCCTAGCAGTACAATGCGAGCTACAGACATAGGCAAAAACTAACTCGCCACTATCTCTAATAATAGACATCTCTCAACCTTTATCCCAAACCTGGAAGGAAAATTAACCTTACGTGAATGGAAAATTGTGAGTGGAAAATTGTTAATTGTTTATCTATTGGGAACAGGGAGTAGGGAGTAGGGAATAGGGGAGACAAGGAAGACACGGAGGTGAAGAGGTGAGGAGGTGAAGAGGTGAGGAGGTGAGGAGGTGAAGAGGTGAGGAGTAACAACACTGGACTAAATTCAGCTACCCCATCACTCCGTCATCCCCTCATCTCCCCCATCTTTCTGCATTCTGAATTCTGAATTCTGAATTCTTTCTTCCCCCTGCTTCCCCTGCTTCCCCATCTCCCCATCTCCCCATCCCCCTACCAACTAGTGTCCCTGCCAGCGGTTAAGGGGTATACAATCAATGTTCAATTGATCCAAGGTACGCGCTACGACAAAATCAACTAAATCCTCAATAGTTTGGGGATTGTGGTACCAAGCGGGGATTGCTGGGACAATTTTCACCCCGGCTTCAGCTAGGGTGGTTAGGTTGCGCAGGTGAATTAGGCTAAAAGGTGTCTCACGAGGCACGATTACCAATGGACGACCTTCTTTAAGTTGAACGTCGGCTGCACGTTCGAGTAAGTCAGAACTCAAGCCGTTCGCGATTTTTGCCACTGTACTCATACTACAGGGCATAATGATCATGCCTAAAGTTCGGAAGGAACCACTCGCCACGGTTGTACCGACATCTCCCCAACGGTGACAAACTAGCTTTCCTGTTTGAGATACTCCTGCTTGAGTGCGCCAAAATTCTTCCTGTTGTTCCGGTTCCGGCGGCATTTTAATCTTTTGTTCTGCCTGCCAAACCATGTAAGCGGATTTCGATGCCACCAGTTCAATGCTATAGTCAGCCTCTAGCAAGAATTTGAGGGCACGCACAGCATAGATTAAGCCGGAAGCACCAGTGATACCGAGAATTAGGGGAATTGTCATTTAAAAAGTGATTAGGCTTCCTGACTGTAAAGGTTTTAAAGGGAACAGGGAACAGGGAATAGGGAACAGGGTTTGCCGAGCAGACGCACCTTAGCGTAGCGGTAGCGACGTAAGGTGCGTCCTTCAGCATTGGCAGCAGGGCATACGGTTAATTTATGTTGCCCGTTACCCGTTACCCGTTCCCTCCGAAGGCTTCAGCCTCGGTGATAGTTCTAACCAACTTCAATCTTCTAAATCTTCGTTACTGGCAATGCTACCGCCGCTGACTGTAACTAAGTCAATTTGCTGACGGTAGTAATCTACGCTCTTAACCTGGACTTGCACTTGATCACCGAGGCGGTAGGCCGTGCGGTTTTTGCGACCAACTAAGCAGGAGTGTCGAGAGCGGTATTCATACCAGTCGTCTTTGAGGGAACTAACATGAACAAGTCCTTCTACTAAGAGATCTTCAATTTCTACGAAAAAACCGTAGGATTGAACGCCGGTGATTAATCCACTAAAGACATCTCCGGTGCGTTCTTTCATTTGCTCGGCTTTCTTTAATCCTTGTAAATCGATTTCTGCATCTTGTGTCAGCTTCTCCCGGTCATTAAGGTGAGGTACTAGGTAAGTTAGCTGATTTTCAAACTCTTGTTGTGTCTCAGGAGGTAAAACATTCCAGTTGATTTTACCTTGGCAGCTGCTGTCGGAGAGATCGACACGCTCTTTAGAACGGGTTGAACGGCGATCGCGTCCCTGCTCAAATACAGCATTTAATAATCTTTGTGTGAACAAGTCTGCATACCGCCAGTAGGGAGATATACAGTGGGTGTAACCTTCATCGAGAGCTAAACCAAAGTGAAATCCGGGTTTTGAGCTATAACCAGCTGGTTTTAATGTGGCTAGCAACAAATGATTTAAGACTTTGGTGGCGCTGGATTTAGCAAACAGTTGAGTAAAGCGCTGACAGTCTTCTGGTACAAAGTCCTCGTCTTCTTCTAGCTCCAAGTCTAGACCTAAATTATTACCCAACTTAATCAAATCTTGAAGTCCCTCTAGATCGGGTGTTCCTTGCACAGAGTAAATGGCTGGTAAGGAGAGGGCTTGCAAATGAGATGCCACAGCCTGATTAGCCAAAATCACCAGTTCCGATAGTAGAGAACGCAGGGGTAAGGAGGAGGAAAGAACTAGTGCCCCTAAGCGTCCTTCGTCTTTGTAGGGATACTCAGTTTCTGAGGTGGTTAGTTCAAAGGCACCTCGCTGCTGTCTTTCTGTTCGTACTGCTGGAGATATGGTAAAAAATAGCTCTTTAAGCATTTCTACCACTGCTTCTAGGTCTGAGTCTGGGGACTGCTCACCAGCAAGTAGTGACTGCGCTTGCTGGTAACTCAGTTGATAATCTACTTTGATTATCCCTGGTTTAATCTCATATTCTAATAGTTCCCCTGACTCGTTGAGGGTAAGTAGCACCGAGATAGTTAATCTGTCTTCACCTTCTACTAGAGAACAACGCTCAGCAACGGCATCTGGCAGCAGGGGTAGTATGGTATCTCCTAACAAAACGGCTGTGCCTCGCTTTCTGGCTTCCCGATCTAAGGGAGAATTTGCTGGAAAGAGGCGAGCTACATTAGCAATGTGTACCCCTAGCTGCCAATGATCTTTCTTAGTTTTTTCCAAGCTGAAGGCATTTTCTTGCACAGGGTGCTGGTTATCTTCTGAGCTTCCTTCAATAGTAATAGTCAGCTTTTTTCTAAAATCGACGCGATTTTTTAACTCAGCCTTCTTTATCTCGGTGGGTAAAGCCTCGGCAGCTGCCAGAACTTCTTCAGGAAAATTGCGTCGTAGATCATGTTTGCAACATACTATGTCGGTATCGGCTGCGTCTTCAGCGTCACTCCCTAAGACACGGGCTACTTTGCCAGTGGGTGGGTTGTCTCCTAAGGGATAGCGTAGTACTTCGACATGGACTAGATGATCAACTGCCTGCTCTAGGGTTTCCTCGTTTGGCTGTAAGTCTAGTTCAAAAAGAAGTCTGTCATCTAGGGGAACTGCTTGATATCCATAGTTATCTTGTTTGACCCGCGCTAGCAAAGAAGGATTAACCCGCTCTAGAATTAGGCGCACTTTACCTTCAGGAGAACGACGTCGGCTACCTTCTTTCGTGATTTCGACTAAAACGCGATCGCCATTCCAAGCACTACTTAAATGGCTTTTTTGGATGTAAATATCGTCGGCTCCTTCTACATCTTGAATCGCAAAGCAAAATCCCTTGCTTGAACAGCGTAGCTTAGCTTCAACTAGCTCTTCTGGGAAGCGTCGGTATCGGCCCCGCTCTTTAACCAGAATATTCACTTTTTCCAGCGCATCCAGGGCAATATGGAGTTTTTGGATACTCTCATCGTCCTGACAGCCCAGTTTTTTTTCTAAGACTTTGGGGGCTACTAATTTGTCATCTGTAAAATTGGAGAGTAATGTAGCGATTGAAAATTCCATCCAACAATCCTTTTTATCTGACCTTGTTTTTTTTGCTCTTGACCTGTTGGTAATGTGAGTACACAATCTGCCCACTCACTCTGAAGAGTTGAAAGGTTCTAAAGATGCTGCGGCTTCTCGTAAACGGCACTACTTTCTTTGTCCCAACAGGCTTGCCGTCTTGATCCGTTGTTTGCATAAGTGAGAGCTTACCTCAAGCCACTTTTGCTAGGATGGCTTGTACTTAAGCCAATTCTGGGTCTTGGAAACTGCCTTCTTGGTAGCAGTCTTTCGACAGCAAGGGCAGATTCAACCAGCGATCTGCTACCTAGTTGGAATTTTTACTTTTCGGGGACACTACTTTAATCAAACGTAGACTGAATATGTAGCTGCCTCTGATCAGCAATCTTATACTAGGTGAAGATCTCTTGAGCCACTCACTTCTTTGCCAACGGACACTTAGCTTTTACGCACTGCCCTTGATGATGGATTATTGCCACTCTTCGTTCGGAGTCGTTTTGTAGCAAAAGCAATCTCTAGCAGTGAAATGGGCAGTCATTGATTACGGCAGGTTCGAGACATCTGCTTAAAAAGCATGTCTGCCTGCCACCTGCACCTAGTAGAAAGTGCCCAGGATGTTATCAATGTGTAACTATGTCTATAATATCAAACTTTGACACGGCATCCCTCCCTACTAGAACAAGGTAGTTGTAGATTTTAGTAGGGGTTTAGCTTTGATCGTTTATTGAAAGGTGGTGAAAGTTTCTATGTATACTCAGTTCCGAACTCGCTATCCCTTGGGTGGCCTAGTTACTGAGCTATTAGCAATAGAACACGGTCAGTACATCGTGCGTTGCTTGGTTCAAGTTGAGGGAGCCACTTTGGCTACAGGTCTTGCCGCTGCCAAAACTGTTGAATTAGCAGAAGACCAAGCTAGAAGCCGAGCAATAGCGGTTCTCGGTTTTGAAACTGCCAATTTTGCGACCCAGAAGGAAACAAACCCCGCTATGGATAATCTTCCGGTTCCGAAAAAGTCTAGGCTGAATAGTTCTACAAAGTCTTCTAGCAAAAGCAAACCGGCTTCCTCAGCTCCCCTGTTACCGGAAATTCCCCAAGAAATACCTCCAGAAAGCGTTGATGAGAGCTTTTCCTCCCTCGATGAATCAATTCTGGAGGATACCAAACCTATTGAGGAAAATAATACCCCTGTATTAGCCGATCAGCCTAACTCTACTGATAACCATGATTCTTCTCCGGTAGAGATACCTGAAGAGGAGGAGACATTGTTGAGCATGCCAGAAGACAGTTCTCTGTCTCAAGAACCTACTCCTTCATCCCTTCCCTCTGACTCTCCTCCCGACTCCCTTGATACGGAGACTACAAGTAAGCCTACCGACGACGAGCTTGTCGATTTTTCCGACATCATTGCCAGAACTAATGTTGAGCTCAGGCGTTTGGGCTGGAATAATCAGCAGGGACGTGAGTACCTACTACAAACTTATGGTAAACGCTCACGTCAATTGCTTACTGATGAGGAGTTATTAGACTTCCTACAGCACTTAGAAGCTGAGCCTAACCCAGAGTGAGGGTGATGGGGTGACAAAACCGGACTACGTTGGGTTACGCTAAAATCACCCCATCACCCCATCATCTCATTAGTCCATCACTTCATCA
The DNA here is from genome assembly GCA_049683475.1 of Coleofasciculaceae cyanobacterium. Taxonomy (GTDB): domain Bacteria; phylum Cyanobacteriota; class Cyanobacteriia; order Cyanobacteriales; family Coleofasciculaceae; genus JBAUJE01. Next base: position 12,941 of record JBAUJE010000449.1, read on the forward strand.
CCCCGTTACCTGTTCCCGACTACTGACAACTAACTACGACTCAACACCAACAGGGGTTTGTGTCGCTGAGGGACGGCGTGAAATTACCTGGTCAATTAAACCGTATTGCTTGGCCTCTTCTGCTGACATGAAAAAGTCGCGCTCTGTATCTTCGGCTATCCGCTCTAAAGGCTGACCAGTATGTTGTGCCAACAAATCATTGAGTCGCTGCTTATGGTAAAGGATTTCTTTGGCTTGAATTTCAATATCGGTTGCTTGTCCTTGAGCACCTCCTAAGGGCTGATGAATCATAATTCTCGAATGAGGTAGACTCATTCGTTTACCCTTAGCACCGGCGCTGAGCAGAAAAGCGCCCATACTAGCAGCTAGTCCTACACAAATTGTGCAAACATCCGGACGAACTTGGTTCATCGTGTCGTAAATGCCCATGCCAGCATGGACCGAACCACCGGGAGAGTTGAGGTAGAGGTAAATGTCTTTTTCTGAGTCTTCGGCTTCTAAAAACAGAAGCTGGGCAACAATTAAGTTAGCCAGGTCAGAGTCAACTTGTTGTCCAAGAAAGACAATGCGTTCTCGCAACAGGCGAGAGTATATGTCAAAGGCGCGTTCGCCACGACCAGATTGTTCAATAACTGTAGGAATCATGCAGGGAATGCTGTGCTTGTGTGTCTTTAAGATTTTAACGATCACTCCCATTGTGCCAGTTAAAAAGGCGTAACGTGGCTTACTAATTATCGGTGGGGCTTTCGGTAAAATCTATGAGTTAAATCCTAAGACGGATCAATTGGTTAAGTGAGAAAGAATGCTCAGGTCTGAAGACCTAGCTTTTGCCCGTACTTCAAACCCTTGAGTACTTCTTATCCTAAATCTTTTGGGATAATTGTGGTTTGATGGCTAATAAATCGAGGGTAGCAGCACTGTTAACGAATTCCCCTGCCTATTGTTGCCGATGCTACTGCTTATTGAACTCATTTGCCAATCATAAAGATGGAGCTCGTGATTGAGGAGAATCGGTTATGCTAAAAAAACTTATCCAAGCAGCAATTATCACTTTCTTGCTTAACCTAGTGGCATCGTTACGTTCAAGTGACAATATAAAACCTGCTGCTTCATCGTCATCTACAGCTGTCCGATTATTAGTGAGTTTCAGATAAGCTAACGCTTCGTAAAGTTTACCTTAAACTTAGCCCCTGACTTTTTTTAGTTCTTGTAGTAGAGATTCAGCTTTTTTGAGTCCTTCTTTGTTCTCCTGAGTTTGATAGAGTTCACGGGCTTTTTCAACAACAGTCATTGCCTCAGCTAAGCGATTGCGCTCTTTTAGCGCTAAGGCTAGGTTGTAATATGCTTGTGGATCTTCAGGAGCCATTTCGGTCAAGCGTCGGTAGGCAACAATCGCTTCTACGTATCTTTCTTGGGAGAGTAAAATTTCTCCAATTGAACTTTGAGCCTCAACAGCAGTATCTGGCTGTAAAGAAATTGCTTGTCTGTAGGCTTGCATGGCTTCCTCAAAATCTGCTTGTTCTTGCAGAATTTTGCCAACTTCTAGGTAAATTTGAGGGTTGCTAGGTTCTAACTGGGCAGCTTTTTTAAAGGCTGCTAAAGAGGCTTTAACATCTCCCTGCATTAACAAAGCTCTTCCCAGAATTAGCTGTAAGTTGCTACTACGGGGATCTAATCTGGTTGCTTGCTCAAGGGCTTCAATGGCAGATTCGGGGCGCTTCTGCTGTAGGCGCGCTGCGGCAATTAATTCGTAGATACGGGCGTTGGCTGGCTCGAAATTGAGGATTTTTTGATAAGCATCTATAGCACCGTCGTAATCTTGCTGGCGCAGCAACACCACAGCTAACCCCCAGTAGGTTTTAAGATTATTGTCATTTAGTCCGATGGCATGGCGATAAGCAGAGGCAGCACCGGGGTTGTCTCCAGCGTTAGCTAGGGAATAACCGAGAGCATACTGAAACTCAGCATTGTCAGGGTCAAGGTTAACTGCTTGTTGATAGGCTTTTGCCGCTTCTTGGTAGTTGCCTTGACGAGTATGTAAGTAGCCAATGCCGGAAAAAATCCGAGGATTTTGCCGATCTAGGCTGGCAGCTTGTTGGTAAACCGCGATCGCCTTGCCGTAGTCCCCGGCTTCTACCAGTTCCCTTCCTTGGCGAAGAAGTTCGTTAAGCTGCGGGTTATATTGCTGCCTTTGAGCAAAAATTAGATGGTGATCCATCTGGGCTACTGCTGGCAAGGAGTTAGTCAGCCCAGTTAAAAGAAGGCTCGTGGCGAGAAAAAGAGTTGGCTTTGACACGTTCAATTTTCTTTGATCTATTCGGTGCAACTTTTCAGTGTTACGTCCCCTAGAGCCTTTAATCAGGAATGGTTTGAGTAGGAAACGGGGTTAAGTCTTGTCATTTTCTGGCTCTAAGTTTGGAACAAGAGAATTTTCTCACACCACTTCACCTTTAGGTCTGCTACAGGCGAATTAGGTTTTTTGATAGTGAGTAAAAGTTAATTTTAATATTCAGTTTTATTGAATTAGCAATCATCTAGATAATTATGTTTAATTTCATTAAAAGCGATATTCTCTCAAAAATTAGTAATTGCCACAATAATAAATATTGCTCAAAGACCTGTGAGTTTTATAGTTTAAGTCAGTATAGTTACTTAGCGTTACTTAGAGCCATATTTAACTTAATTTTTTTGACTGGCTTGAGTGCGCCGTCTTTGCTTTAGAAGGTAACCTGCGCCCAATAAAATTAATCCAGTGAGGCGACTTGGCTCTGGTACTGAAATCGAGTCACTAAGAGCTTGCACATTTGTAGCTCTCTGATTATCTGTCACCACCAAGTTACGACCATAGGTATTACTGTCAGAATTTACGACAAAAGATCCTCCTCTAATTACACTATCAATCCAATTTGCGTAACTAGAGGTAATCATTCCACCACCCGTGGTACCAAAACTACCTGGTCTTACCTCAGGGGCATTTAAGGTAAAGGTATTAACACCAGCTAACAAAAGGGAACCATTTAATTCAAGAAAGCTAGGTCCACCAGAATCACCTGCTCCAAAAGTAGTTTCAATGTCATTACCCAAAGTTAGTCCCCCAAGGCTGTTAGTTGAAGAGTCTGGGCCATCGAAATCAAATTCAAATACTTCCTTTCTGTTACTCGAGGGGTTCTCATCATCAGGTTGGAACGAGTCTGCATTATTTCTACCAACCCGCTTGCGAGTGAAGCTAGAAGTTCCTGAAAAATATCCGCTTAATCCGTTTCCCGCTACACCGTAACCGACCATAGTCAGAGTTTGACCAACTGGCATCGGCTGACGGTAAAGATTGTAGATAGGAACTCCCGCGGGTAAGTTACGGCTAAGGGTAATAATTGCTAAATCATCATTAAAGTTGGGATTGGCAAAACCTTGATAGTTGGGATGAACCAAGAGAGAGCTTGCCAAAATACTGTGGGACAAATTTGACCCAAAATTTAGATAAAATGTGACATTCTCCGGTGGGATATCGACCCTACCATTATTGCTCAGATCAAAACAATGACCAGCGGTGAGTATATGTAAAGGTGAGATGGCTGACCCTGTACAAAGAAAGCTACCCGCTTGTGGATCGTTTATGGAAATGCTACCTACTCCTGCAAATTGGGAAGTTGTAGTGTTGGGGTCAACTCTCGAGGCAGGAGTATCAGGTGGACTACCATTAGGTACTCCTGCTGACATTACTTGTTGGGATTCAAAATCACTATTTGTCAGAGTAACCGCCTCTACATTTTTCGCCAAGCTGAGGATATAATTTGTGGCTAAAGCCAAGGGAAGAGCTGTTTGATAGACAAGTCTCATGCAGTACACCCTAGAAAAACCAGTTGGCAATCCCTTGTTTTTAGATAAAATTTTTTTAAATTAAAACAACTGTAAACTAATAATGCTGACAAAATGCTTACCTAAATTTCTTCCCAGAGAAAATAATCATTAATTGTCTTGAATCATCTTGGTAAAGCTCCGAGTGTCAATTCTCTAGCCAAGGCAAGAGTGTCCTATCTATTCACGAGATAAAAGTTCCATTGTTTCAAATTTGGTAATTCTTGTTTAGTCTTGAATTAGACCGTTTAATCTTTCTTTACAGAAAGCCTCAGGTAAATTCAGTTTAATTCAGACTTCTTAGTGAGGATCATGGTTACAACAGCAGTTAATCCCTACCTAGAGGGCAATTTTGCACCAGTACGCAAGGAAATCACGGCTGAAGATCTGAGGGTAATTGGCGAATTGCCAAATAACTTAGCTGGTCTATTTCTGCGTAATGGACCTAACCCCCAGTTTCCTCCCATCGGTCAATATCACTGGTTTGACGGCGATGGTATGTTACATGAGGTGAGAATTGAAAATGGTAAAGCCTCCTACAATAATCGCTATGTACGCACCAGAGGATTTAAAATTGAGCAAGAGGCTGATCAGGCTGTCTGGACTGGACTCTTGGAACCCCCTCAACCGGATAACCCCCACGGTTCGGGAAAAAATACAGCCAATACGGCTTTAGTTTGGCATGCTGGTCAACTTCTGGCTCTTTGGGAGGGAGGTGAACCCCACTCCATCAAACTTCCCAATCTAGAGACGATTGGTGCTTACACCTACAAAGGTAAACTCTCTTCTCCCTTAACTGCTCATCCCAAGGTAGATCCTGTTACAGGGGAGATGATATTTTTTGGCTATTCTATTGTTGAGCCACCATATCTGCAATATGGTCTGGTTTCAGCAGAGGGAGAACTTCTATCTACAGTACCAATTGATTTGCCAAAGGGGGTGATGATGCACGATTTTGCCATCACCGAACATTACACCATCTTTATGGATTTGCCACTGACCTTCGATATGGCAAGGATGCAGAGGGGAGAACCTGGTTTAATGTTTGAGCATCAACTTCCTAGTCGCTTTGGTATTCTTCCTCGCCATGGTGATAACACTAATATTCGTTGGTTTGAAAGTCCTGCCTGTTATGTCTTCCATACCCTTAATGCTTATGAGGAGGGAAATGAGGTAGTGCTAGTGGCTTGTCGGATGAGTTCTACCAATGTTTTAATCTCTCAAGATAGTCAGGGCGATCCTGATGGAGATATTCCTCGCCTGCATCGCTGGCGGTTTAATTTGAGTACGGGTAAAGTTCAGGAAGAGATGTTGGACGATGTGCCTTCAGAATTTCCTCGTGTGAATGAGCAGTTATTAGGGCGTAAAACCCAATATGGCTACACAAGTAAAATGGCAGCTAGCTCAATGCCTTTGTTTGAAGGACTGATTAAGTACGACTTGACCAGTGGTAAATCTCAGACTCACGAATTTGGTGCGGGACGCTATGGTGGTGAGGCAGTATTTGTTCCTTGTCCTCATGGCAAAGCAGAAGATGAGGGCTGGCTAGTCACTTTTGTCCATGATACTAATGAGAATACTTCTGAGTTAGTGGTAGTGAATGCTCAAGATATGGAGGGTGAACCTGTGGCGCGGGTAACTATTCCCCAGCGAGTGCCCTATGGTTTCCATGGAACTTGGGTATCTCAAGAACAGTTGGCTAGTTCTTGGTAAGCTGACCTGAATTGATACTCCCTCGTTCAAAGGCGAGGGAGTCTTCAGCCTCTTCTTAGTACAATAAAAAAGTCCGGTATTCTCCCATAATTAACTATGGCAAGAACCTTAACTAAGTGGACGGTTGAGGAGTATCACCGCATGATCAAGACTGGGCTTTTGGCGGGTCGGCAGGTGGAACTTTTAGATGGAAAAATTATTGATATTGCTCCAGAATTACCGATTCATCGGGCTACCTATAGACGTGGAGTTAAGTATTTAGAATCACTGTTAGGGGATTTGGTTGTAGTCTTTTCAGCTGCACCAATTACTTTGCCGAATAATGGGGAACCACAGCCAGATATTTGTATTGTTGTTCCGCCGGAGTCTCGTTATGATCAACGACATCCTGAACCGGCAGATATTTATTGGTTGATTGAGGTGTCTAACTCAACGCTTTCTTACGATTTAGAAGAGAAAGCCTATCTGTATGCACGGGATTTAATCCGGGAGTATTGGGTGGTTGATATTTTAGGCTGTCAGCTATGGGTTCATCGTCAGCCTATAGATGGCAAGTATCAGTCTATTGTCAAATACTTAGCAGGGAAGGTGACACCGTTGACATTTCCCGATATTGAGATTGAGGTAGAAAGGCTGTTGCTCAAAAGATAGCCTTTCTCTATTTGGTTAATTACAAAGCTTTGGATTTTAGAGAGTTGGGTTTGTGTCGCCTTGTGATGGGCTACAGTGAAACAACTTTATGCAAAATTTGATTAAAAAAATAGTGTGCGATTGGGTTTGCGTAAAAATTAGACAAGAACAATACATAAACGTATACTTCTGCCTTTGATATTAGGAACTGAAGACTTAATCAGAGGCAAGAAAAGTGTTAAACTCTCCAGAAATTTTGTCAAGAAACTATTTATCCAGCCAAGATAAAAATGAGGTAATAAATGTTGGCAAAATCAACAAATCTTTTTCTCCTGAAAATGATTGGCAAAGCATCATTCAAACAATGATCATCTCTTTACAATACAACGAGAGAGATTTTCTGACTTTCAAGGTTACCGATACAGGCTGGGGAAGAATTTTGCAACTTGGTCTCGGAGCCATAGCTCTCCAATGTCAAATTAAGGGTGTCACTTACACTTTTTACCCTAGACACCTAGGAAATATGAGTGAGACTGAGCGGCAATCTCTGTTTATTCATTTAGGGCTTAACAACAAGTAGCAATCTCAACAGATAAGCGAATATCATGTTTGCTTGAACTGATTTCACTTTCTAGCGGCTAGGGGAAGGTTCAATGGTTCAATGGTTGCTCTTAAAGCTTTACTACCTTTCCCTCCTACTTCATTTTCCAACAAGCCATCAAAGTATTTAATCAAAATTAATAGAATCAGCTAGATATGACCAAGCCTTGGTCATATAGACTTCTCCTTATTTTAATATTTGTGTGTCGCCACTAAAGAATTGATGCATTTTATCAAAAATACTGTTACTATAAAACAATAAGATTATTGTTTATGCTTTCTTCACATATGGCTAAAGTCCTCTCGTCAGGCTCAATCACTCTTTAGGGGTTTACCCTAAAAAATTCACCAACCAAAAGAATTTGTAATTTCTTCATCCTGTCGCCTATTCATAGTTGATACTATATGAAAGGAAGAACAAGCATAGACTAGGAACTGCCGATTTTACTAACTGATTTAAACTTATTGAGAAGCCGAATGAAAGCCAAAAACATTCAAGAACCTAAAAACTATTTGCGCTATAGTAGCTTGCAGGGTTCGCAGCGAGAACTTGGCAAGCATGAACAACCACTCTATGAGATAGAAGTGGCAGAGGTTCTGGATGAAGTTGGTGTCTATGACCAAGTATTTTCTGCTCTAGAACCGTCTAGCATCCTGCTTAAAAGTAGAAGAGACGGTAGCTTAAGTGTTCGGCGCTCAACACCTATTGGCAGCCCTAGTTTTTCCCTGGTGAATCGATTGTAGGGTCGATTGGAATAAAGTCTGGTTTGAGTTAATTTTGTCCAAGGTTCATTTTGCGTAGCAATAATAATGAACCCTGGACATTTTCTTTTACTATGCCAATTTTTAATTGACTATTTACTATTAAAAATTAGCCACTCATACCAATCAGCTAAGCCAGCACCTGTGGTAGCCGATACTTGAAAGATGCGAATTTCAGGATTAACGCGTTTAGCGTAATCTAGACAACAGTCAACATCGAATTGTACATAGGGTAGCAGGTCAGTTTTGTTAAGAATCATTACCTGGCTGGCTCGAAACATATGAGGGTATTTAATCGGTTTATCTTCCCCCTCCGTTACTGAAAGAATGGCAACTTTGGCATTTTCTCCCAAGTCGAATAAAGCAGGACAAACTAGGTTTCCTACATTCTCAATCATCACTACAGAATTGAGGGGAGGGTTAAGTTCGCTATAACCTTTCTCCACCATATTGGCATCTAAATGACAACCAGTTCCCGTATTAATCTGCACTACCTTGCAGCCAGTTGCCTGAATTTTCTGGGCATCATTAGCGGTTTCTTGGTCGCCTTCAATTACATTTATTACTAGTTTGTCTTTTAAATCATTAATAGTACGGGTTAAGAGGGTAGTTTTACCTGCGCCAGGGGAACTAACTAAATTTAGTGCTAGGATATTTCTACCTTTAAACCAACCACGATTTTGTGCAGCTATCAGTTCATTTTTGGCAAGAATATCTTGTTCTAGGGAAATAGTTGTACCATGCATTTGAGCATGAATTTTTGATGCTTGCTGATTGGGCAGGTTGGAAGGGGTATGGGTATGGGTAATAACTGTACCATCAGCTAAAGTATGAGTATGGTCAGATTCATGACTATGGGTAATAACGGTGCCATCATCTAGGGTATGAGTGTGATGATGGTGGTGATTATTTGCCCCAACTTCAGCTAGATTATCTTCTTGCAGATTAGTAATTTTGATTTCACCATCACCAGAACAGCCACAGGTTACGCACATGTTGCTACCTCCATTTCTTTTATTTTCAATTCTTGACCACGAATTAAATCTAGTTCGACGCTGCCACAACTACAGATACCAAAGGGTTGATCGAGGGGAAATTCCCTGCTACATTGGCGACAGCTTGCTAATCCGGGAATTTCGATAATTTCTAAGACAGCGCCTTCTAAAACAGTGCCTTTAGTACACACGTCAAAGCAAAAGCGTATAGCTTCTGGCATAATTGCTGAGAGTTTGCCAATTTCTAAAGAAACCCTCTGTACTTGTGCACCTTGGGCATGTTCTTGGACGATGGCGACAATATTTTGGGTAATGCCTAGTTCATGCATGGAGGGAGTAGGGAATTTAGAATTTAGAATTTAGAATTTAGAATTTAGAATTTAGGACTGCTATAGTTTGGTCAGCAAATTCTTGGTAGTTGGTCACCGACTAGCATGTCAACAATGCGTTCTGAATCGAAAATTGTTTGCATCATGACTACTCCTGGGGGTGAGGGTGTTACTTCACCAACAATGCAAGCGTCTTTACCAGCCGGGTGAGACTTCATTGCAGATAGCACAGAGTCGGCGTGCGATCGCGGCACTACTACCACTAGCTTACCTTCGTTGGCCAGATACAACGGGTCTAAGCCAAGAATTTCACAAAGGCCTTTAACCTCTCCACGGATGGGTATAGATTGTTCATTAAGGCGAATTCCCAGATTAGAAGCTAAGGCAAATTCATTTAAGACTGTAGCTAAACCGCCGCGAGTTGCATCCCGCATGGCATGGACTTGGGGACAAGTTGCAAGGATAGCTTCAACCAAGCCGTTTAAAGCTTGACAGTCACTTTGAATCGGAGTGTCTAAGGCTAATTCACCTCTAGCAATTAGAATGGCTGCACCATGATCGCCTAAAGTCCCGTTAACCAGTACAGCATCTCCTGGTTGCAGGTTATGACCAGAAATTGCTATTCCTTCAGGAATTACACCAATACCAGCAGTATTGATAAACAGCTTGTCGGCTGATCCACGGTTAACAACTTTCGTATCACCTGTAACGATTTGTACCCCGGCGGTGGCGGCCGCACTTTTCATACTTTGGACAACTCGCCGCAAGGTTTCGACAGCAAAACCTTCTTCAAGGATGACACTACAGGTAAGGAATAAAGGTTTGGCCCCACTAACCGCTAAATCATTAACAGTACCATTAACAGCTAAAGCACCAATATCGCTACCAGGAAAGAAGAGAGGATCGACAACATAGGAGTCAGTGGTAAAAGCGAGTCTATCCCCCTGCGCCAGGAGAGTAGCCAGACTTAAACTTGCCTGATCTTCGAGTTGTCCCAGAATGGGATTATCAAAACTGCTGACGAAAACATCATCAATTAAATCCCGCATTGCCTTACCGCCGCTACCGTGGGCCAGGGTGATAGTAGTATCCCTTACTTTACGGGGCTGGCGGCGGGATTGTTCAATTTTTTGGAAGAGGGAATGTTGATTATTCATTGCTCATTGGTGTTTTTTTCAGCATGTCTTCCTGGATGCTTGTCTACATGTAATTGACCACCAACCGCCCAATTTTCTCTGTCAAATTCGTCAATATGAACTGTCACCCATTCCGGCTTAGTGCCTAAAGTAGAGACAAGGGTATCGGTGATATTTTTAGCTAACTTACGCTTCAGTTCAATAGAATGACCTTCGGCAATTTGAACGGTAACAAATGGCATGTATTTTCTCCTTGATTAGCTAGTTAAACAACCCAATCTGTAGGGTGCGTTGCAACGCACCCTACACAGCTTCACACAGTTACTTCAGTTTTTCTAGATGCCGTTTTCTTCGCAAGAGTAGAAAGTCTTCCATATTTGTAATAAGCAGCACAGGCACCTTCAGAAGAAACCATACAAGTACCAATGGGGGTTTCTGGAGTGCAAGCAGTGCCAAAGACTTTGCATTGCCAGGGTTTTAATAGACCTTTGAGAATTTCTCCACATTGGCAAGCTTTATGATCAGCTACTTTTTGATTAGGAAGTGAAAATTTTAATTCCGCATCAAACTTGGCATAAGTAGGACGCATCATTAAGCCAGAATTGGGAATATCACCCAAGCCACGCCACTCAAAATCTGGTCGTACAGCAAAGACTTTACTAATTGCCTCAATCCCCACTGCACTACCTTGGCTTTGTACTAAGCGATTATACTGATTTTCTACTTGGCAGCGACCTTCTTTTAATTGAAGTAAAATCATCCAAATTGATTGCAAAATATCTATTGGTTCAAAACCTGATACAACAATCGGCTTTTGGTATTGTTCAGCAATAAATTGATAAGGTTCAATGCCAATTACTGTACTAACATGACCAGGGCCGATAAATCCATCTAATTGTAAATCAGGATTACTTAATAAGGCTTGCAGGGCGGGAATAACTAAAACATGATTAGAAAACAGACTAAAGTTATCAATCCCTTCTGCTTCAGCTTGCAAAACAGTTAAAGCGGTACTAGGGGCAGTGGTTTCAAAGCCAATTGCAAAGAAAACAACTTCCTTATCTGGATTTTCCCTTGCTAGTTTCAAGCAGTCGAGGGGAGAATAAACCATGCGAATATCCGCACTCTCAGCTTTAGCTTGTAGCAGGCTTTTTTTAGAACCAGGAACCCGCATGGCATCGCCAAAAGTGGCGAAAATTACTTGAGGATTTTCTGCAATGGCGATCGCATCATCTAATCTACCTTTTGGCATGACACAGACAGGACAACCTGGGCCGTGGATTAATTCAATCCCATCTGGCAAAATTTCTTCAAGACCATATTTAAAAATAGCGTGGGTGTGACCTCCACAAACCTCCATTAACTTGAGAGGTTGTTCCTGATTATAATTTAACTGCTCACTTAAGAGTTTTATTTCTCTTAATAAGCCTTGAGCTTTATGAGGGTCGCGAAATTCATCAACGTATTTCATTTTAAGTTATAAAGTAAATTTTATTTTGCTAGCAATTTAACTTTCAAGAGGCAAAAGTTGCTCTTGTGCTGCTGCTAACTCATTAAGTAACTCTATGGTCTTAGCTGCTTCTTGTTCATCAATGCGGTTTAGGGCAAAACCAACATGTACTAACACCCAATCTCCTACACAGGATTCGGTGGGATGTTCCTCATCTACAATGCAAGCAATATTAACTTGTCGTTTTACTCCACCAATATCAACCATAGCCAACTTTTGTCTAACATCCGCTATCTCAGTAATTTGACCAGGAATTCCTAAACACATTTTCTGATTGCCCTTTTTTAATGACCTTTACCCTGTTCTGTCTTGACCAGAATTTTTATTGGTCAAATCATCCCTCAATTGAGCAGCACTAATAACAGCTTGTCCCAAGGAAATACCACCATCATTAGAGGGAACTAAACTATGAGTTAACACTACCAAATTTCTACACTGCAAGTAGCTGCTAACTTGTTCTAGCAAAACACAGTTCTGAAAAACACCTCCTGTTAAAACAACTTGATTAAGGTCATGCTGATAACACAAATGTGCAACCATTGCACCAATTGCCTTAGCCAAACCTTTGTGAAACTTAGTAGCCATTACCGACTTAGATATATTATTTTTTAAATCAGTCAGCAATTCCTGCCACATCGGTTTTGTTTCTAGATAAAATAAGGGTTCAGTAGCTAAATTTTGACCTCTACTTTCTAGCTTGCCAAGAGAAAAAGAATATGATTGCTCATCTTTAAGGTTATTTAAACTATCTACATCAACTAAAGCCTCCATTTCCATAGCAGCTTGCCCCTCATAACTACACTCCTCGCGACAAATACCAATTGCCGCCGCCACAGCATCAAATAGTCTTCCGCAAGAAGATGCTAGAGGAGAATTGATTCCTTTTTCTACTAACTGATTAAGTAGAGAAAGAGGCTGTTTATTGAGGAAAGTAAATAATGATAAATCCCCATACTCCTGCTGCAATTCAGACCAATCAAAGGCTGCCAAGAGTTGAGCATAAGTATTGCGCCAAGGCTGATAAATTGCCTGTTCTCCCCCAATCATTGCCACAGGTTTAAATGTAGCCAGACGTTTAAATCCTCGGTAATCAGCTAAGAGAAATTCCCCACCCCAGAAACTACGATCCGCACCATAACCCAATCCATCTAAAGCAACACCTAAAACGGCTGGTGCGTCAATACTCACCCCATTTTCTGCTAAACAAGCAGCAATATGAGCATGATGATGTTGAATTTTCTTTACCTTCAACTGATTAGCTGCGGCTAATTCCTCACCTAATTTACTAGAGAGATATTCAGGATGTTGATCAATAGCGATCGCTTCTGGTTGATGCTCAAATAAATTGAGGTAAAGTTGCAGAGTCTGCTGGTAAGCATTAAAAGCGATCGCATTTTCCAAATCTCCCAAATGCTGAGATAAAATCGCTTGCCCCTCCCGTAGCAAACAAAAAGTATTTTTCAGTTCTCCCCCCATTGCTAAAATAGGTGGGAGATTATGGAATCCCTTAGGTAAATTAATTGGTGCAGGGGCATAACCGCGAGCACGCCTAACAACCTGCACTTTCTCCCCCACTAACCGCACTACAGAATCATCAACTCGATTTACAATATCTCGATTGTGCAGAAGAAAATAATCAGCAATACCCCCCAACTTGTCACGAACTTGTTGATTATCAATACACTGTGGTTCATCAGAAAGATTACCACTAGTTAGCACAATCGGTCGGTTCATGCGGCGCAAAATGAGATGGTGCAAGGGAGTGTAAGGTAGCATAAAGCCCAAAGTTTTTTGCCCAGGCGCTACGAAGGGGGCAAGGGGTGATGGGGTGATGGGGTGATGGGGTGATGAGGGAGATGGGGAAGATGGGGGAGGTGAGGAAGTTAATTTAGCTTCCCATTTACCTTGCATTAAAACAATAGGTGCAGCGGGACTTTCTAGTAATTCCTTCTCCTTGTTATTCGGAGTACAGTATTGTTCAATAATGGTCATGTCCCTTGCCATCAGGGCAAAGGGTTTGTGGTAGCGGTGTTTGCGTTGCCTGAGTTTTTGCACGGCGGCTTCGTTGGTGGCATCGCAGGCTAAATGGATGCCGCCTAAGCCTTTAATTGCCACAATTTCCCCTTTTTGTAGCAAGGTACAGACAGCATCGACATCATCTAACATGGAGAACATGTCAGATGTTACTGGTTTACCATCAGCCCTTTCTAGCCAAGCTTTCGGACCACAGGCATAACAGGCAATGGGTTGGGCATGAAAGCGGCGGTTTTCAATATCCTTATATTCCCTAGTGCAATCTTGGCACATGGCAAAAGCTGCCATACTAGTATGACAACGGTCATAGGGTATGGCTTGGATAATACTCAGACGAGGGCCGCAATGGGTGCAGTTGGTAAAAGGGTAACGAAACCAGCGGCTTAAGGGGTTAAAGGTTTCTTCCCGACATTGAGGACAGGTAGCAGCATCGGGTGCAATTTCGGTACGCACTGTGCTACTGACACTTTCGCTAATCACAAAATTGGTAAATTGGCGATCGCTTCTATAAGCAGTTCTGGTAATTGACTCAATTTTAGCCAGAGGTGGGCTTTCTGAGAGTAAGCGCCGGACAAAGTCATCTATTGACTCAGAACTAGCTGTTGCTGTAATAAGAACACCTTGACCATCATTGCAGACTTCCCCCCGGAGTCGGCAGGCTTTGGCCAGACGATAGACAGTAGGACGAAAACCCACGCCTTGAACAATACCGCGAACCCGGATTTCCTCAGTTAAGATTTTTTCCTCTGGAATACTCATCTAGAAATTACCCAAGTTAAACGAAAAATCAAATTTTTAGGCTATGGGGTTCGCGTAGCCTTGCCGAAGGCGATAAGAAATAGATATTACAGTTATTCTGACCAATCAACTTTTGTGCAGGGGGTCTGGGGGAGGCACTCCGTCCCCCAGTGGAGGGTTTGGGGGGAAGACCCCCCAAGCCACGGTTTTTACGACAAACAACTATTTAATTTGCTTAAGTTAGTGTCACTCATCATTAAACCTATGAGTGTGTAAGACCTGTAATCCTAATCAGGGTTCTCCTCAGACTTACTTAAGCTTAATATCTTTGAGCAAAAAGGGCATAACAGCCCCCGTCACCAAACTTGATAAGACAATAGGCAACCATAAAGTTAAGCCAGTTTTGGCTAACCCGACTAGTAAAATTAGACCCAAAGCAAAACCAATACTAGCTTGTCGCCCAAAATAAATTGGATTGCGTAAAAGTTCACCTTTGAAAAATAATTTTGCTGAAAACCAGCCAATTTCAAACATAATTACTCCCTAGATTAATTTCAAAACAACTAGTCCAACAATTACTGCTGGCATAACTCCAACAGGCCCAAACAGTCCGCCAATCATGGCTGCTAATTGGTATCCTAAATCTTTGCCAGCCAAAAGAATGCCGCCAATTGCGCCACCAACTACTGATAGGCCAGCTGCTAAGATAAACCAAATCAGTCCTGTCATCAGGTTGATTTCACCAGTCCCTAAACTAGCTAGGAAACTTTGAATAGTTGAGTTAGTTAGAAGGTCGGTCATAATTAGTACTTGGTAGTAACAATAAGGGAACGGGGAACGGGGAACGGGGAACAGGCAATAGAAAAATGTCCTAACAATTATGGCGATTGTTATATTAATGCCAACCTACTTAATTAGTAAATTGGGCAGATTGTAATTCTTTTTCAATTTCTCGCAAGGCTTGAGTAACTATCTGCATTTGTTCTTCTAGACTATAATCGCTGAAGATTTGCAGGGCTTGCTGGTAGTAGGTTTGAGCTTGACCAAGATTATTCCGATTCCCTGCTTCTGGATTTTCCTGGCTATCAGGTAAGTTGCATAGAGCATTAGCCTTATTAGAAATAGTATTAGCGTACTCTAGAGGGGTATCTTGGGGATTACGTACTTTCAGCGCTTCATCGTAGGCTGCGATCGCACGCCAGTTATTTTCCACCGGATGAGTGCTAGGCAAATATTGCAGGGCGTTGGCCAGGTTATTTTGCAACATGGCATACTCGCTAGGGTGGCAAGATAGGTTAATCCGCTTGAGGGCTTCCTCCAACGACTGCACTGCTAAAGTCTGAGGTAAGTGTTGTTGGTCAAGATTTTTAGGTAAGGAAAGATAGGCGATCGCCATATTATTGTGCAGTATTGCATATTCCCTGGGATATGCTTGCCAGCTAAAAACTCGCAGCGCCTGTTGATATGCCTGAATACAATCAGCTATGTTTCCTTCACCAAAAGGCACTAATGATTGCCAGGTTAGTCCTAAATTCATCTGGGCTTCGGCCACCTCTTCAGGGGATGCCAACTCTTGCAGAACAGGAATTGCCGCAATGTAAGTATCTTTAGCTTCTAGCAACAAATCGGGCCCTTCACTAGCAAGGCTGAGCAGTGCGGTAGCCATGCCCACTTTGGCACGAACATTTAGAAGAGGGTACTCTTGGGCACACTCTTCTATGGCACGGCGGTAGAGTTCAACGGCATAATGCAATGATTGATGGTTGTCCGGTTTTTGCTGAAAACCCATACCCAACTCAATCAGCATCTCAATTTTTTCAACGGTTGTGGCTGACTCAGACTCAATCATCCCCATTGCCGTCTCTACTAGGGAATCACTCATGCTTAGCATCACTACACCCCTCCTCTAATTAGATCTTCTAAGATTTTTTCGTAAAATTTGTTACACTTAGCTCTCATTTCTAACTATAGAAACTTTTACTGTCTAAACACTATTACAGTGACCTTAAATTTGAGTTAACTTTGTAATTGATCTAACTATTTAGCATTTTTTTACAACCAATTATTGCTTTTGATGCTTTTTTAGTTGATGAGAGTATTTTGTAAATTTTCTCAAAGCAAGTAGACTTTTATTCTCAAAACGTTGTTAAATTTAGCCTGATTATCGCTTTCCTTGATTTAAGCTTAAATTCTTAAGTTTAATGTTCTACGAGCAGAATTTAGTCACCAAAATGGCTTGTTTTAATATTTGTTTTAGCTTAATGCATTATTTATAAAAACAATATGTAGCAATGAATACAGCTTGTTATTTCTAGGCTTAAATGAATAAATAAATTAGATTTTTCATAAACTTTAATTTAATTTAAAAAGTAATATCTGATTAAAAATATTACATTATTAAAGACAAGTGTTTATGCATCAGGTGACGATGTTATAAATCGCCACCAGCATTTGACATTCCCATAACTAGAAAAAAGGTAGAGTATGGTAAATCTACTATGGCTACAAGGTGGTGCCTGTTCTGGCAACACCATGTCATTTTTGAACGCCGAGGAACCGAGTGCCTGCGATTTAATCACCGACTTTGGCATTAACATTCTCTGGCATCCTTCCCTGGGAGTAGAGATGGGAGAGGACTTACGGCAACTACTGCGTGACTGTATTTCCGGCAAGATTCCCCTTGATATTCTCGTATTTGAAGGCAGCGTCATCAACGCCCCCAATGGCACAGGGGAATGGAATCGCTTTGCTGACCGTCCCATGAAAGATTGGTTACTAGAACTTGCCAATGTAGCCAACTTTGTTGTGGCGGCTGGTGACTGCGCTTGCTGGGGAGGAATCCCAGCGATGGAACCAAACCCCAGTGAATCAGAAGGCTTACAATTCCTCAAGCGTCAGCGTGGTGGTTTCCTTGGCTCAGATTTCCGTAGCCAAGCCGGATTACCTGTCATCAACATCGCCGGTTGTCCAACCCACCCCGACTGGATTACACAAATTTTAGTAGCAGTGGCCACAGGTCGTGCCGGGGAAATTACCCTAGACGAACTACAACGTCCTACCACCTTCTTCAACAGCTACACCCAAACAGGTTGTACCCGAAACGTTCACTTTGCTTATAAAGCCTCAACTAGTGAATTTGGTCAACGGGGAGGATGCCTCTTTTACGATTTAGGTTGCCGTGGCCCCATGACCCATTCTTCTTGCAACCGCATTTTGTGGAACCGCGTCTCCTCTAAAACCCGTGCTGGTATGCCCTGTTTAGGTTGTACAGAACCGGAATTCCCCTTCCACGAACTCAAACCAGGAACAGTCTTTAAAACCCAAACCGTGATGGGAGTACCCAGAGAATTACCGCCAGGGGTAAATAAAAAAGACTATGCCGTACTGACCATGGTGGCCAAAGACTCAGCCCCTAAATGGGCAGAAGAAGACTTCTTTACTGTGTAACCCAACGGGTGAACGAAAAAAGGCGTGGGAGAGCTTTTTTAAGTAATGAGTAATGAGTAAATACTTGTTAACGTCAATAAATTTCGCTCACCCTAACCCAACTAAACTTTAATAGGAGAACAATGGCAGTCAAAACACTAAACATTTCCCCCCTTGGCAGAGTCGAAGGTGACTTAGACGTGCGGGTAGATATAGAAGATGGTCAGGTAATTAACGCCTGGACTCACGCTGAAATGTTCCGAGGCTTTGAACTAATCCTCAAAGGCAAAGATCCTCAGGCAGGTCTAATTGTTACCCCCCGCGTCTGCGGTATTTGCGGCGCATCCCATCTCAGTTGTGCCTCTTGGGCCCTGGACACAGCTTGGCAAACAGAAGTCCCCCGTAATGCTATTCTAGCTAGAAATATTGGTCAAATTGTCGAAAGCATCCAAAGTCAGCCACGGGCCTTCTACGGTCTTTACGCCATTGATTTAACCAATAAAAAATACCAAAATAGTCCTTTTTACGAAGAAGCCTGTCGCCGCTTTAGCGCCTTCACAGGTACATCCTACGAATTAGGAGTAACTATTTCTGCCAAACCAGTAGAAATTTATGCCCTATTCGGTGGCCAATGGCCTCACTCTAGTTACATGGTGCCAGGAGGGGTAATGTGCGCCCCCACCCTAACTGATATTACCCGCGCTTGGTCAATTTTGGAATACTTCCGCAGAAACTGGTTAGAACCAGTCTGGTTAGGTTGTTCCCTAGAGCGCTACGAAGAAATCCAAACCTATGACGACTTCTTGGCCTGGTTAGATGAAAACCCAAACCATGCTAACTCTGACCTCGGTTTCTACTGGCGCATGGGTTTAGACATCGGTTTAGATAAATTTGGTGCTGGCACAGGTAAATTTGTAACTTGGGGATATCTACCCCACGAAGACAGGTATCAACACCCCACCATTGAAGGGCGCAATGCCGCCATGATTATGAAGAGTGGGGTTTATGATAGCTTCACTGACACCCATACCTTAATGGAACAAGCCTTTGCCCGTGAAAATACCACTCACTCTTGGTATGAAGAAAGCATCGACGATGTTCACCCCTTTAACCGCACCACCACACCGACCAAAAACAACACCAAAGACTACGATGGTGCTTATACTTGGGCCAGTGCCGTTAAACATATTGAATTGGGACGCATGGAAGCTGGCCCCTTGTCTCGCCAGTTGGTGGCTGGTGGCCGGCATGGTGAAGATTGGCAACATTATGACGGTTTTATCCTCGATGCCTTCAAACAGATGGGGGGTGCTAATGTCCATCTACGCCTACTAGCAAGGATGCATGAAGCCGTCAAATTGTACCGACAAGCAGAACGGTGCTTGCGGGAGTTCCGCCTCAAGGAACCCTGGTATATTCCCCCTAAAGCGAAGGATCAAGATGGTCAAGGTTGGGGGGCAACCGAGGCTGCACGAGGCGCACTTTGTCACTGGGTTGAGATTAAGGGTGGTAAAATTGAGAATTACCAGATTATTGCCCCTAGCACTTGGAATATTGGCCCCCGCGATGGTGAAGGTGTCAGGGGGCCGATTGAGGAAGCCTTAATTGGTACTCCGATTGCTGACCCCACTAACCCGGTAGAGGTAGGACATGTAGCTCGCTCTTTTGATTCTTGCCTAGTTTGTACTGTACACGCCCATGATGCCAAAACAGGTGAAGAATTAGCCCGTTTCCGTACCGCGTAGAGACGTAGCATGCTACGTCTCTACGTCCCCACATATGCTACGTCTCTACCCATCCCAAATTATTGCCAGGTATGGACATGCTGACAATTATTGGTTGCGGTAACCTTAACCGTTCTGATGATGCTGTAGGTGTAGTGATTGCTCAACGCCTACAGCAATTCCTAGAAGAGCATCCCCATCCCCAAGTGCGGGTTTATGATTGCGGTACAGCGGGGATGGAAGTGATGTTCCAAGCAAAGGGTTCTAAAAGTTTAATAATTATTGATGCGAGTTCTACGGGTTCTGAGGCTGGTGCTATTTTTAAGGTTCCTGGTTCTGAACTGGAAGTATTACCAGAAGCGAGTTACAACCTACATGACTTTCGCTGGGACCATGCCCTAGCTGCTGGCCGTAAAATTTTCAAAGATGATTTTCCCCAAGAAGTAGCCGTCTATTTGATTGAAGCAGAAAATTTAGACTTCGGTTTGGAAATATCTCCTGTGGTTGAGCATTCTGCTGATGTCGTTTTCCAAGAATTGAGGTTAATGGTTCAGAAGGGGTGAGCGAAAAAAGGTGTGGGGACAATAAGCAGATGGGGAGACGCACAGAATTAAAATCCCACGCAAAATTTCGTTCACTCCCATTCGTGAATAGAAATCTTTTACAAATCAGCTTCTGATTCTTCTTGTATAGCCGGATTACGTCTATCTATAACCATCTCACCACCATCTCGATTTATCTTGATGTGATACTTTAGCAACAAACATGACAAATGTACCGATAATTTGCCAAGACATTAGAAATGTAACAAGTGAGGAAATTTTAAAAGCAGCAGGACTAAAACCTTTAGAAGCTGCTCTAGTTATTGGTGGCCCTCCATGTCAGCCCTTTAGCTTAGCAGGCAATCGTCAAGGTATGTATGATACTCGTGGTACTCTTTTTTATGAGTTTGTCCGTGTAGTGCGAGACGTTTTACCAATAGCATTTGTGATGGAAAATGTGCCAGGTTTACTCAATTGGAATAATGGCAAAGCTGTTCCAGTTATTCTTGATGAATTTAGCCAAAAAATTGAATATGCTGGTCAAGGATATCAGTATAAAGTAGAGCAACCACAAAAACTCAATGCTGTAGACTTTGGCATATCTCAATTTCGCGATAGGGTATTTTTTGTCGGCAATAGATTAAATAAAGTTTTCCAGTTTCCCCAACCCACTTATTATGATCCAATTAAATACCCTTTGTTGAAACCTAGCTATCGAACTGTTGATGATGCCTTAGCTAACTTACCTCCTGCTGACGAACCCACAGAAACGGCTAAAAGAGTAGCAAAAACTATTCAGGCAAGAAATAAATCATTAGGATATGAGTAATCTAAAAAATCACATAATTACCGCCCATTCTCCTTCAACTTTGAAAAAAATTAAGTCAGTTCCTATTGGGGGAAAACTTAGTAATTCACAGAAAACTTTTGGTTCTACCTATAGACGTTTAGATCCGAGTAAACCATCACCAACTGTTACAAGGAGTGGCTATAGGGATTTTATCCATCCTTACCTAGATAGAATGTTGACAGTAAGGGAGTTAGCAAGACTACAGACATTTCCCGATGATTGGGAGTTTAAAGGAGTTAGGTTAGATTCTTATAGCTCTAAAAGAAAAACAACAATGACTCAATTCGGGCAAGTAGGTAATGCTGTGCCTCCTCTTCTTGCTCAAACTTTAGCAGAAGAAATCAAGCGGCAAATTTTAGAGAAATAATGAGACCTGATAAGAAAAAGGCACTTAAAGCTCACTATACACTCCGTTCAAGCACTTTTTTGAGAAAGCTGAAGGAATTATCATTCTTTGAATTTGAAAAAAGAATTAAAGAGCTAGCAGAGCTAGATAAAGCTTTTAACTGGGAAAGTAGAAGTGAATGGGGAATTGCCGAAGAGGCATGGCAAATAATTAATAATTTAGAAATTTCTCCCCTATCTCTATTTTTACATCCAAGAATTCTTCAAGAACAACCAGAGCTTCTTGCTTACTATCGCTCTGTAGCTCTTCTTTCACAAAAGGGTCTAAAACAACTTCTTTCCGTTCCCGTTGAGAAAATTGAGCAATCTGCGAAAGTTCCCTCAAGAGAAAATGTAGAAAGGATTTGCCTATTAATCAATGAATTTGCCAGCATAATTATTACAAGTGTTGATACAGTTACCTCAGAGCAAATATCAGGGCATAAGGACAGGATATCCTACTTAAGCTAAGGACGAGTCACCTGCTCCAACTAGGCTAGTAGAAAGAGAAGATGAAATTACTCTTGGCAAAGCGTTAAAAGTTTTAAATGCCAGTCGTCAAACAGGCATATTTTTCACTTTTCTGCTGGTCTTAACTATCAGCTTATTCATACAAGATTATGGTTCTAGGCCATTTCATACTTTAGTTGCTTCTAGTTCTAAATTAATCTCAGTGTTTAAAGATTTACTAAATCTTTGACCTATCAACTTGTTGCCTCAAGAACGCCTGACATTAAAGCAACACCAATCTTGTCGTTTCCAAAGTGCAGCGATAATCCAGTTGTTTTGCTCCAAGGTATCGGCAATAGGTTTAACTTGATCTAAAAGAATTCCGCTAAAAATCGCCCAGGTATTAGGTTTAGTGATGGTACTCATCGCAGGAATTATGTCGATAATTACCTCAGCCAAGATATTACAGAGGATACCGTCTACTGGAGCACCATCAGTTAACTTGAGTAAACTTTCTACACTACCCTGCTCTACCAATAAACGTTGTTCCTTAATCTTATTTAAATCCCGATTGGAGCGAGATGAGCGCACAGCTAAGGGATCAGTATCGAGAGCGTAGACTTTACTAGCTCCCAAGAGGATAGCACCAATAGAAAGAATGCCAGAACCACAACCAATATCTGCTACCACCGGATGACTACCATCGCTAAGGCGCATTTCTAGGGCTTCTAGACACAATTGAGTTGTTTGATGAGTTCCTGTACCAAAAGCAGCTCCAGGATCTAAGCGTAGCAGCAATCGCTCCGAGTGTTTTGGGACTAGCAACCAAGCAGGATAAACCAAAAAGCGATCGCCAATTTCCTGGGGTTTCCAATGCTGCTTCCAATTGCTTGCCCAGTCTTCTTCGTCAATTAGTTGCCACTGTACTGCTGGTGCTGGCAGTCCTACGGTGAGGGCATCCTGACGTAACCAGAGAGAAAGAGCAGCTAAATCGAGCAACTGTGCTTGTATTTGGGGTATGTGAGCATAAATAAGTTGAGAGTTACCCTTAAGTTCGCTAGACATGCCACGACAGCCAAATTTTTCCAGCCGCCAAAAGATTAGATCCTCAAGGGCAGGATCAGAGAGAATTGAAATTTCCCACCAGCTATTTACCATAAGATTTTAGATTTTAGATTTTAGATTTTAGATTGAAGTTAGCTGATCTAGCCAGAGACTAATTGAGTACTCTCCCACATTTGCATAATCTAAAATCCAAAACCCAAAATCCAAACTTAACTACAGGGTTACTGTGTAAGCATCCCGGATTCCTGGAACCTTCATAATCTCAGCCAAAATTCCATCTGGTAGAGGGTCATCAATGCTTAATACCATGACCGCATCTCCTCGAACTATTTTACGACCAACTTGCATGCTGGCAATATTGACATTGAAACTGCCCAAAAGAGAGCCAATTTTGCCAATAATACCAGGCATATCACGGTGTAAAGTAAATAGCATGTAGTGGCTGGGAGGAACATTGATGGGAAACTCATCAACATTGGTAATATGAACCTCTGCATCGCTGAGCAAAGTCCCCGTCACAGAATGTTCCCCTAAGGAACCTTTAGCAGAAAGATGAATAGAGCCGGAGTAATCTCTCATTGAAGCATCCCGCGTTTCAATCACGCGAATACCGCGTTCTTTGGCTTCAATTGAGGCATTAACATAATTTACCCGCTCCCGCAGAGCCTGGGACAGCAATCCTTTGAGAGCTGCTACCACTAAAGGCTGACCGTCACTAGTAGCTAAATCACCTTGTAACTTAACATTCAAAGACTCAATCCGTCCCCCCGCCAACTGACTAACCAGATTACCCAGGGTTTCTGCCAATTTCATATAGGGTTTGAGCTTCTCTAGAACATTGGGAGACAAGCCGGGAATGTTGACGGCTGAACGCGCAGACAGACCCAACAGTACATCGCGAATTTGCTCTGCTACATCGATAGCAACATTGATTTGTGCCTCTTCAGTCGAAGCTCCTAGATGGGGGGTAAGAATTACCTTTGTTCCCAGGGTCCGCAACTCAGATTCTCCTAGAGGCTCTGATTCAAACACATCCAAGGCAGCGCCAGCAATTGTACCCGCTTTGAGCGCCTCTGCTAATGCCTGTTCGTCAATAATGCCCCCCCTTGAGCAGTTGATAATACGAGCCATCGGCTTCATTTTAGCCAGGGCTTCAGAGTTGATCAAATGAGTTGTTTGCTCAGTTTTGGGAATATGCAAGCTGATGTAATCCGATTCTTGCAGCAGCACATCCATTTCTACTAAGCGACAGCCAAGCTGAGCAGCTCGTTCCATGGAAATAAAGGGATCATAGGCGAGTAACTTCATTCCCATTGCTCGTCCGACGCTGGCAACATGGGAGCCAATTTTTCCTAAGCCAACAATACCGAGAGTTTTTTTGTAAACCTCTGTGCCGACAAAGCTCTTACGATCCCACTTGTTGTTTTTGACTGACTGATTAGCTTCAGGGATATGGCGAGAAAGGGAGAGCATCATCGCTAGGGCATGTTCTGCTGCGGCAATTGTATTGCCCTCTGGAGAGTTAACCACCAGTATGCCCTGACGAGTAGCCGTTGGTACATCGATATTATCGACACCCACACCGGCACGTCCAATAATCTTTAGTTTTGAGCCTGCCTCAATGATTGCTTGGGTCAGACGTGTGCCAGAACGAATCATGATGGCATCATATTCTGGGATAACCCTGGTTAGTTCCTCAGGCGGTAAATTGGTTTTAACGTCTACCTGAGCAACTTGGGAGAGAATATCAATTCCGGATTGAGCGATTGGGTCGGAGACGAGAACCTTAGGCATGACCTGAAAAAGGGGTTAAGTGGGCTACGCACATCGCGCCTCGCCATTGTAATGAGTTATTCATCTTCAACCAAAAAGTATGACTTGAGGTTACAGACAGGCACTAGGATTAAACTAATGGGTCTGTTAGGCTAACTAAGCTTTACCTTTGCCTACTCTTTTATTTGATTGGGTTCTAGGGGCTGAGGGCTTTAGCGTCCGAGAATGTTGTCAAAGTAAAACCTTTGTCATCCTCAACAGTTAAGCTTACGGTATAGCGCTGACAGTACACCGTGCTTTTAATTTTTTATAAAAGTTAGGGCTGTATCTAAGGATTGAAGATCGTGATGAACTACCTAGTTGCTGTACTCCAAAACCGCATTGAAGCAGAAGAAGCCTATACTTCCCTAGAAAAAAAGGACTTGCCCATGGATAAAGTAACTATTCTGGGTACAGGCTATCAAAGTGCTGATGAGTTTGGTCTGATTGACCCTAACCTACAGGCCAAAAAGCAGGCTATGCAAATGCTCTACTGGCTGCTTCCTTTCGGTTTTGCTGCTGGCTATGCCTTTAACCTACAGACGGGCATAAACTTGTTTCCTTGGGCAGGAGCAATAGGTAATCATATTATTGGTGGGGTGTTTGGTGCGATCGCTGGAGCAATGGGCAGTTTCTTTGTTGGTGGTGGGGTCGGTTTAAGTATGGGTAGTGGTGATGCTCTACCTTACCGTAATCGTCTTGGGCAAGGTAAGTATCTAATTGTCGTCAAAGGTTCAGAAGATTTAATTGAGCAAGCTACCCCAGTTCTCCGTCAGTTCAAGCCGGAGACTATCCAAGCCTATGTTGCAGGAGATTAGTTTTTAGGGAGTCGGGTGATGAGGTGATGAGGTGATGGGGTGATGGGGTGATGGGGTGATGAGGAAGCAAGGGAAAATAAGTAGTTTTCAATTTTCCATTTTCAATTAACAAAAAAGATGCTGCCTAGGGAAGAACTGTTAAAAGGTGTCGAAAATCGTGAAACTGTTGCTCGTGTTGTTGACTTAGCAGAACAAGCCATCAAAACTTGGGAAGTGGTGTTGACAGATTTTCTCTCACCACCAGAACTAATAGAAGTTCAGCAGCGGTTGGGAATTTTGACGGAAGTTAACCTATTAACTTGGGGAGGCTACCCCCAAGCCGAACGACGGCGTATTGCGATCGCACGGGAAGAATTACCCCTTGATCAATCCCAGGTGGAGGTGGCAGCCTTAGATATTGCTGGTAACTTTCTCTTTGACACGGCTACCCATCGGGATTTCTTAGGTGCAATCTTAGGAAGTGGTTTAGTTCGAGAAAAAACTGGCGATATTATCGTGCTAGGGGAACGAGGTGCTCAAGCAGTTGTTGTGCCAGAAATGGTAGAGTTCCTAGAAGCCAACTTAACTCAGGTTCGCTCTGTACCTGTGACAACTCGGCGTATTGAGCTGAGTGAATTAAAGATTAGAGAACCGAAGAAAAAGGAAAGAACCACCGTTGAAGCGTCGATGCGCTTAGATGCGATCGCTTCTGCTGGCTTTGGCACTTCCCGTAGCAAAATGGCGGACATAATTAGCTCTGGCGATGTGCGGGTCAATTGGAAGGATGTAAATCAGTCTAGTTATATTGTCAAGTCAGGAGATTTAATTGCTATTCGGGGTAAAGGACGTTTGGAAATAGGGGAAGTTAGCGTAACTAAAAAAGAACGTTATCGGGTACAGCTGACTAGATATATTTAGCAATTGTCTGCTCAACTAGGCTAGAGCTCGAATGTTAGATTGAAGTGACCCTAGGGAATATTAAAAGCAGTAATCGGGTCTAGCCATGAAGCGTCTTAACCAGCGTGCCTTTTCTATTCTGCGCGAAGAATTGCGAACATATTCTAATCAGGATCAGCTTAGTAGCTCACTTCAAGCAATTGTTCTGAGGCGTTTAGAAAGAATGCGATCGCTTGAAGGAACGCCAGCTTCCTTGGCAGAACTGCGCGAAGCAATTGTCGATTTATTTCCGGACTTCAACCAAAAGGTTATTAGGCAGGCAGCAGCAGCTAACCAACCACCAGGAGTATGGAGCAAGCTGAAATGGATAGGTCTTATTGGGGCTAGTTCAGCTGGCATGCTATGGCTGCTCAATCTCCCTTATCCGATGATTCGCTGGCCTGTTGCCAAAAATGCTCCTATCCTGCTACTCCCTAGCTACCTAAGCATGAACTATCATTATCGTCAAGCAATTGCTCAGGTAGAACAAGCAGATCAACTAGTCAATCAAGCAACTAGTCCGGCTGATTTTGAGCTAGGTGCCCAGAAAGCTAAGCAAGCACAAAAACATCTCGATGCTTTACCTGTTTGGTTTCTTGGCTATTGGCCTAAATATACCCTTTGGCTAGGTTGGCAGTTTACCTTAGATGAATTTAAATCAGCTCGTACAACAGTTGGGCGGATGGAAGCCCAGCTGTTTCAAGAAAATAATGCCCAAAAGGAGTTAACTATAGCAGAAGAAACCCTCAACCAAGCTAAGCAAAACTACCAACAGGCACAAACGACAGAAGAGCGAGGGCAAGCCATCAGCTCTTGGCAAGCAGCCCTTGATGCAATTGAGCAGTTACCTCCAGAAACTTTAGCAGGCAAAAGAGCAAAAACTAAACTACCTGCTTACCAGCGAGATTTTAAACAAGTGGCGAGTTTAGCAGCTGCCAAGGAATTGGCAATGCAGGCAGAGAAAGCTATACCACAAGGTCAGCAAACGACTCTAGAGTGGCAACAAGCAGCTAATCTCTGGCAACAGGCAATTAACCAACTAAAGCAAATCCCCTCAGAAGATCCTAGCTATCTAGAAGCACAAAAGTTGTATGCAGCTTATCAAAGTAAACTAGAAACGGTATTAGCTAAACGGGAAACTGTTGTCAGTCCTCGCACAGCTAATTTGATCGGTGCTGCTCAACAATTTGCCTGGAAAGCCGCCAACGCCGCACAGAATCCACCTCATTCGGCTCCAAAGTGGCAACAAATTGGAGGTTTATGGCAACAGGCCCTAAAACCAATTGAGCAGATTCCACCAGAAGATCCGGGTTATCTAGAAGCACAAAAGTTACTGGCAACCTACCAAAATAATCTAGGACAAATACAACTGCGACAACAAGCTGAGGCAAACTCCGTAAAGACTCTTGAGCTTGCTCAAAGCCAAATTCAACGACTTATCGACTCCACTTCCGTTAATGCTGACTCAGCAAGTCGTGGTCGTACTATTAGTCAGCTGCAAGGAATTATTAACCAGTTAGAAAAGGTGCAAAATGGTACAACAGTCTACCCCAAAGCGCAGGAATTGCTATTAGCAGCGAAGAAAAAACTTAAGCAGATTGAATCCCCACAATAAATCTCAAATCTTCCACGCTGGTTAGGTCACAGGGACAAGCATGGAGTTAAAACAATAAATCAATTTGTTAATTTTTGTAACAAATTAGTTGTAGCTGAGAAATGGTTGGCTCAAAAATCAAGTCACCCATCTAAAGGCATAATCATTGTACTGGCATCAATCACTCTATCAAGTTAATTTTCTTTACCAAAGCAGCAATTCCCCAACGGTTATTTGGGAACTAGCCTTTTGTTTTGTACGATAAGTTGAGGGGGTAAATCGGAAAATCTAAGTGGTTAAGGGCAATTGTCTAGGAAGTAGCTTGTCTTGAAAGGTTTTTGTTAGATAACCCACCTGACTGAAACAAGCTGACTTTGAGCAAAAACATAAGCTCAGTTAAACAAGCGATACTACTCAGGTCAATAATACCCAGCGAAAACAAAAAAGCGAAAAACTGAAGAACCAATTAATGATCATCACGACTTCCGTGCTGCATGACTTACTGAAAACAATGCCTCAACTGCGGCAACAAGTTTACTTCAAGTCCTCTTTGACAGCACTCTCCCATGCAATGGAAGATCAGGTCTTGGCAGGCTCGGAGCGACCCTTGGTGATTGCCAGCTTCCAACAAGAACGTTTTTATCGCCAGGAAGCACATCGTTATAAGCGCATTGCTGAGCGAACGTCCCAAGTTTACGTGCTAGCAGCACCAGAGACAGATTTCACAAATGGCTCTGACTACTACGAAACGGTAGCATTTGACCCAAAAGATGATCTGTCTAAGGAGTGGCATTTAGTCGTGATTGGGCAGCAGTACGCCAATTGTTTAATTTGCCGGGAACGACCAATACCATTAGAAGAGAGTATCACCAATACTGAAGTTGACCCCTCTCGCCGCTTTGAGGGTATCTGGACATTCGACCGTCAAGTTAGTACTAAAGCGGCTGAGTTACTCCTGGACCGCATTAAATTTTATCGACCAGAGTTAGCAGATAAGGTTGCAGAGGCAAAATCCCTATATTTGGGAGATACTTGTGAAATTAAAACGGGATTGACTCAAGATTCAGCTAATTCCGATGCTTTTGCCCAACGCCTGATTACTTATTTACAAGCAGGTCAATACAAACTCCTAAAAGCTTATCGCTCAATTGCTGCTCAGGAACAGAAAGAGCGCCTAGTCAATTTAATTACTTCTACTATCAGGCGATCGCTCAATCCTGAAGAAATTCTCGAAATCGCTGTGCAGGAACTGGGAAAAGCCCTTGGTTCTTGTCGCTGCTTAATTTACCGTTGCAAGGCTACAGATGATTCTGCCACTATTAGCCATGAATTTATAGCAGATAAAGGTGAAGGAAGACTTGTACATGCCAAGGGAAAGAGCTGGCTGTTGCAGGACAATCCTCTCTTTCGAGAAGTCGTACAAAAGCAAGAACTTGTTTACGTAGAAGACACTCAAGAAGACCCCCGCCTCAAAAGTAGCAATCAACAAAACAGAGCCAAGAAAAAATCCCGCCTTGATAATTCTCAGAGCAAAACTGACTTAGAAATAAACGCCAGCTTAAAAAAACTGGTGCAAAAGTTTGCTATACGCTCTTGGCTAATGATACCTGTGCTTTATCAAGGCAAGTTGTTGGGAATGGTAGAAATGCACACTTGTAGGGCGACTCCTCATCAGTGGCAAGAGGATGAACTTTTCTTGGTAGAGGCGATCGCTACTCAAGTTGGTGTTGCCTTAATTCAAGCTCAAGCCTATGCCAATTTAGAAGATTTAAACCAACAGTTAGAGGCCCTTGACCGCACCCGCAGCAACCTAGT
Organism: Coleofasciculaceae cyanobacterium; assembly: GCA_049683475.1. Lineage (GTDB taxonomy): Bacteria > Cyanobacteriota > Cyanobacteriia > Cyanobacteriales > Coleofasciculaceae > JBAUJE01. Next base: position 42,638 of record JBAUJE010000449.1, read on the forward strand.
TGCCATTACTGGTCACGAACTGCGTACTCCCCTCTCGACGATTCAGGTTTGCTTGGAGAGTCTGGCAAGTGAGCCAGATATGTCGCCAGAGTTACGTCAAGTGATGCTTAACACAGCTCTCGTCGATGCTGAACGAATGAGGAAATTGGTTCAAGACTTCCTGACTCTCTCTCGTCTAGAAAGTGGTCGCGTAGAGTGGAATCCAGAACCTCTTTCCCTGCAAGAGTGTATCGATCTTGCCCTTAGTAGTATCCGTGCTCATCGGTCCGAAGAGCTGCGACCAAAAATTACCACCAAAATACCGGAAGAACTTCCCCTAATTCGGGCTGATGGGGAGTGGATTGTCGAAATTATTACCAAGCTACTAGATAATGCCTGCAAATTTACCACACCGCAGGGGCAAATCACTATTAAGATTCAAAGCAAGAATAGTTCAATGTTAGAAGTCACTGTAGCCGATACTGGTAGGGGAATTGAAGCTGGTAGCCTCAAGAATGTCTTTGAACGCTTCTACCAAGAGGAAGGAGCCTTGAGACGAACTACAGGTGGTACTGGTTTGGGCTTAGCAATCTGTCGCCAAATTGTCAAGGGTTGGGGGGGAGAAATTTGGGCAGATTCAGCAGGGAAAGGCAAAGGCTCTAGTTTTCACTTCACCGTTCCGATCATGACCACTCCTCCAGAATCCCAGAAATCAAAAACCAAAGGTAAGCGTAAACAGTCAACCAGTTGAGTGATGATCTCAGACAAGATTTTCTGGAATAGAAGCTTGACATTTTACCGGGTTGGTAGGAAGCAAACCCTACTTACGAGAAAAGAGCTGAGTTTTAACAGGCAAAAGTTATCGAACTGTTACAGTTCTTGACAGTTAAGGAATACAAGTATTGACTCGGTGATAGCATGCCGTAAAGGTTCTATATAAAGTTGAGAAAATAGACTATGGCAGAAGAACTTACCGGAAAAGCTCCTCTCTTTGGTGGTAGCACCGGCGGCTTGCTGACCAAAGCCCAAGTAGAAGAAAAATACGCGATTACTTGGACTAGCCCCAAACAGCAAGTATTTGAAATGCCCACTGGCGGTGCGGCGACCATGAATGAGGGAGAGAACTTACTTTACCTAGCTCGTAAGGAACAGTGTCTTGCCCTAGGAATGCAGTTACGGACAAAGTTTAAGCCCAAAATCGAAGACTATAAAATCTACCGGATTTACCCAAGTGGTGAAACCCAGTATCTGCATCCAGCAGACGGTGTCTTCCCAGAAAAAGTCAATGAAGGACGTCCCTACGTCGGTAAGATCGACCGCAATATTGGCAGCAACCCAGAGCCAGCTACTGTTAAGTTTAGCGGTAAAGCACCTTACGAGGTTTAGCTAGCTCTCTTCTAGGAGAGGTGAGGGGATGAAGAGGTGAGGAGGTGAAGAGGTGAGGAGGTGAGGAGGTGAGGAGGTGATGAGGTGATGAGGTGATGAGTAACAACACTCGACTACATTCAGCTATCCCATTACTCCATCACTCCATCATCCCATCTCCCCCATCTCCCCCATCACCCCCATCTTCCCCATCACCCCCATC
>JBAUJE010000450.1:0-7774 GCA_049683475.1 Coleofasciculaceae cyanobacterium
TCATAAATCGTTGTCGTCGGTGCGGTGTCACCAGCGAGAATCTGACCAGCAAAAGCGCTATCTCCAGTTCCATTGGCAATCGTGATGTTGATCGGATCGAGCAGCAACGTGCCTACATCACCATTAATTGCACTCGTATTAACATTGCCACGAAATATCAGGTTTTCCTTACCCGATACCTCTACAAACCCACCATTGCCAGCCTCAGTTCCTCCACGGGCACTAATATTTCCATAGAACCCCGTCACTTCATCGGCCCAAACAATCACCGTACCCCCATCACCAGTTGTTAGGGCATCTGCTTTAATCTGGACATCCGTATCAACAAATGTTCTGGTCGCATTAGGAACGGCACCCTTACCCTGAAATCCCCCTCCCACTAATACCGTACCGCCACCCGTCTCTGAAGAAACATCAATTTGGGCATTATCTAATAAGCCGATGCGATCGCCTAACACCATCACTGTACCCCCAGATGCTGTCAGGGAACCAGTGCTAGTAACATCGCCACCGTGTAAGGCGAGGGTTTGCCCAATACCTACTTCTAAATTTCCTGCATTGCTAATTTCTGCTAACGGCTGCGTTCCCCTCTGCAACCCTGGAGTCAGATTAACCGTCAACAACGGCGGTGCTTCTGGATTCGTGGCACTAAAGTTACTTCCATCAGGAAAGTCCAACCCACTCGCCGTACTCCCAACAAACGAACCCGCCACATCCAACTGAGCATTAGGGCCAAAGACAATACCATTGGGATTAATTAAAAATAAATTGGCATTTCCCAACACCCCCAACGTTCCGAAAATATCAGAACCATTAGCCCCCGTAACCCGACTGAGGATATTTTCTATACCCGTAGGATTAGCAAAATAAACCTGTTGTTCTTCTAGGACATTAAACTCTTGGAAGCTATGGAAGAGGTTAATTCCTCGCGCTGCGCCACCATCGATGCGCTCAAAATCTACACTATCTGTAACGCGGGAAGCTTCAGTTCCTAAAGTATTATCAGGAATAATCTGCGCCGTAACTGATGCCGACGAGAGGATAATTGCTAGAGAAAGCTGTGCAGAGATGCCAGCAGCCATCCACGTTCCTCTACCCCGGAGTTGATTACTCCAGTCTTCCGTCATTGTTGGTAGTTGCTCCTAACTTGGTTGAAGAGAGTTCCTTGGGAGGGACTTAGTAGTAGAGTAGATGCAGAGACTAATTAACAGTGTAAATTATCAACAATATTTAGTTTATCCCTAAACAATTTTATCTAACTCAATCGAGATAGAACAGTCTATTACAGTATCTTTATATATTAAAGAATTTTTTGGAAAATAGGGGTAAGGTGGGCAAGAGCTATATAACTTGGAAAGCTTATACTATCTTTGGTTGCTCTTGCCTATCCTTGTATTTTAGAAGAAGTGCAAGTTATTAGTTTACAAAGTTTTCAGATACTCAACCAAAGCTTCCTTATCCTCAGTAGCTAAATCAGTACCATAAACATGTCCTTGGTTACTGTTAGCTGCCACATTGGTATCATACTTAAAGCCGACTTTCTCAGCTTCCGAACCTTCGGCAACAAAACCAACTTTTTCTGGATTGTAGACATCATATCCTCGGTAAAATACCTTAGTTCTATCCTCTGGTTTTTCCAGAATTTCTGTCAGGTAAGGTACTGAACCATTGTGCAGATAAGGCGCTCTTAACCACAAGCCATCTAGCGCAACCGCTACATAACCATCAGTTTTGCGTAAGTTATCAAAATCCCATTCATAACCTTCTGCAAACTCGTTATAAGCATCAGCAGCTTCTTGAGTCCACATATCCAAACGGTGACGATCTGTACCTACTTCCTCAACAGGAATAACTGTTCCCGTTCTCTCACCACCAAAAGCATGACAGGAGGCACAACTATTATCAAAAATCTTACTACCTTTAGCTGCCAATTCCTGATTAATAGCGTAGGGATATTTAGGAGGGTCAATTTCAGTAATAAATTTTTCCACCCGTTCTAACTCTTTGATAGGAATTGACTCTTTCGTTGCACCATCCCCAATTGCCCCAGTGTTGACTGTTTCTGTTAAGGAAGTTTCTAAACCATCCCAGTGTAAGGCAAAACCTTCATGCATTTTTTGATTCCAAAGGGGCATCATATCGGAGTTACCAATGGTGTCATCTAAAGGCAGACCTAATATTCTAAACTTAACAGGATTAAAAGGAGCAATTCTACCAGGGCCTTGGTCTGGCCTTTCCTCCATCCAGGCAAATATTTCCTTGAATTCTCGTAACTCTTTCTTAGTTTGGGGGATAATAATAAAGCGATAGAGCAATTTATCTAGTAAGGAAAGATCATAGTTATATTCAATGGCATCAAGGAGAATGTCCGGTGTAAATCTAGGGTCACTAGCACAGTCACCGAGAAAACGGATGTAACCTTGCAAATTAAACTTACTAGAAGGTCCCGTGGGAATAATGATGGGTTTGTCTTCCGGTTGTTGGCGATAAGTAGCAGTATGACAGGCTGCACAAGTTATACCCTGACGCGGAAAACCAATCGTTTTTTTAGAAAAACCAACAGGTAATTCTTTACCTTCTTCCCAGGTAATTCCTAAAGCCGTATAACCCCCAGGTTTAGGTAGTCTATCAGCAAAAACGCGAGGCAAAACTAGCCAAATTAAATAAGGTACACCTTCTGCTTGTTCCGTACCAATTGAACCATACTTAAAGTGTTCTTCCGGTGACTCATAATTGTAATAGGTAGGAGGAGAGTTATCTTCCCGGAAGAGATTATACCAACCGACATAGGCAACTATGCCAATTAGTAAAACAAGAACTACGGCAATAGCTGCGATCGCTTTGCCAATTTTTTTCCCAGTAGTTTCCATATATAGTCAGCTCGATTTTAGATTTTGGATTTTGGATTTTGGATTTCCCTATCCGTGCAAAGTTGAGGCGTTAGATTTTAGATTTTAGATTTTAGATTTTATGATTTTGGATTATCCCCATCACCCCGTCACCATCTCACATCCCGTATCGCTTCGACCAATGTTGTGATTATTTTTTCTAAATTCTAAATTCTAAATTCTACATTTGCTTCATCACCCCATCACTCCTCCTTCCTGAGATACTGATTTTGTACTACGCAGCGCCAACAGCAAGAGAATAGCTTGGGGGATGGCAAAAGTAATGTCAATCAAACCAAACAGGAGATAATCTCTCGGTTGAGTTAAGAAAAAAGTGAAACCTGCCAAGCGAGAAAAAACTGCTAGAAAAGCATTAGCTTTGTAGTGATATAAATTGATGGCTCCTGGAATATAAAACAGACTCAGTAAGATAAGTAAATTAGCAGCAAAACGAATCCAGACTAAGGGCATTGTGGGTTCTAAATTAAAAAAAGCCAACAACTGTTCCGGAATTAAGAGTGCTAGTACTGACAAAACAATATTGACCACTACCCCTAGCAATACCAGACCACCAAACCATCTAGCGTAAGCATTCATTATCTTTCTCCTATTCGGTTGAAAAATGGTTAATTGAAAATTAAACTATTTTCTATTCACAGTTTCTTCATGTATTCAACCACAGCATCTTTTTCTTCTGGGGAAAGTTCAGTCCCGTAGAGATGTCCACCATTATCGTTACCAGCAATAGTGGTGTCATATTTGAAGTACTTCTTACCATTTTCCTCGGCTACATCAGAGACAAAACCTACCTTTTCTTGGTCAAAAACGTCATAACCTCGATAAAATTCCTGGGGTCGGTTTTCTGGCTTTTCTAGTAAGTCTCGCAAAGTTGGCACTGAACCATTGTGTAAATATGGTGCCCTCAGCCAAACTCCATCAAGAGGCATATTGGCGTAACCATTAGTTTTACGGAAGTTTTTGAAGCGATTGGGAGTGTCTACAAACAGGGTATTTTGGTTAGAAAGTAATTCATAAGTATAGGAATCAAGGCGATGTCTATCTGTACCAATTTCGGCAATTGGTGTTACCTTGCCAACCTTTTCTCCGCCAAAAGCATGACAACTAGCGCAGTTATTTTGATAAATTGTTTTACCTGCGCTGGCTAATTCTTGGTTAACGGCATAAGGATAGGGAGGTGCTGGTAGTTCCCATAGCCAATCTGCCACTCTTTTAATCCTTTCTAAGTCAGCGGTAACTGGTGTAACACCAGCACCAAGAGCTGCACTCAGATTACGTTCATCAACTGAAGTATTATCACCATCCCAATGGAGTTGTAAACCTTGGCGAGGCTTTTGATTCCAAATAGGAGGAAAATCAGTAGCGCCAATCTTTTCGCTATCCTCTAATTGCTCCATTGGGAAATTGAATTGAATAGATTTGTAGGGATTAAAAGTATCTACTCTTCCTGGTCCCCAATCTGGTTGCTCCCCTATAAAAGATAATTTGTGTCCCTGGGTAAGTAGTGCATCTCTAGTTTGGGGAATAGCCAGATAACGATAAATTAATTTCTGAAGTGGGTTAAGCTCAATTCCTTGAGCCTCCATTTCCGCCAAAATTCGGTTGGGTGTAAATCTTTCATCTTTCGCTGAATCACAAAGAAATTTAATATACCCCTGTAAATTAACAGTATTGGAAGGCATAGTTGTAATAATGCGAGGCTCACTTTCCGGCGTATCTCGCACTAAACCTGTATGACAAACTGCACAATTAGGAGCAACCCTATCAACTAAAACCCGACGCTTAGAAAAGCCAATCGGCATGTCTTGTCCCGGTTCTTTGATAAAACCTAGGGACTGATAACCTTCACTAGGTAATTTGTCAGAGAAAAGAGCTGGTAATACTTTCCAAATCCAGTAAGGAACTCCGTTAGCCGTTTCACTACCAATAGAACCATATTTAAAGTGGTCTTGGATATCGTCGAAATCAACTGGGTTGTTACCAATTAAAGGCCAGCCAATTACCAGAATTACTGCCAATACAACTCCGGTAATCACAACCCCTAACTTTTTAAAAGCTTTCAAAACTCCCTTGAGAGGAGTTGAATTTTCTGATTCACTCATGAATTTATAACCTCAAATAAATAGGAAGCAGGGAGGTGAGGGAGATAGGGAAGATAAACAATTCTCAATTTTCCATCTAAAATGGTGCTGGCTCAAAGACGGTCATAATTTCCTTGACCATTTTCTCATCGTCACCGGCGTAGCGACGTACCTCGTAGCAGCCAAGGGGATTTTCTAGAGCATTCAGTAGACACTTATTGCAGTAAGTACAGGGTCGTTCTGGTAAGTCTTTTCCTTGTTCAAAGTCCTTGACTAAATCATTATTGGCTACTAGGGGACGAGCAATACTAACTGCATCACAAAAATCTTCAATGATAGCGTTGCGGATGTAGGAAGCTTGCTGAAAACCACCTGTGCAAATTACCGGAATATTGACATTTTTTTTGATTTCCCTGGCATGATTAATGCTGACTCCTTGGTAATCATCTAGCAGTTTCTGCATTTCTTGGGTAGAAACAAGCTGCCGAAATGAATCTTCAAGGGCCTGATCCTTGACTTCTAAAGCATTAATTGGCTGAGTCCGAGGCAGTTTTTTGACCCGATTCCAGAGGAAAAGGAAAATCGGATATAAAGGAGTGAAACGAAAGAGTAAGTAGTTGCGGAAGGTATGGATGCCGCTAGAGAGCATGATATCGTACCAACGGCGTGCTTCTTCCCTGGGAAACTCACCGGGAGGGTTTAAAGGATGAGGAAATAAGCTTCCTGTTGAGACGTGAATGGCATCAGCGCCAGCTTCCTCGACCCATTTGCAAACTTGAATGGATTCTTCTAGGGTATTACCTGGCTTTTCCCAAGGGATTACAGCATTGTTGTATTCTACAGCGCTGATTTTAGCTTGTAGGTGAAAATCTTCTCCCACCTCTTGGCGGATTGCTTGGATAATTTCTAGGAGAAAGCGTGTTCTGTTTTCTAAGGAACCACCATACTCGTCTTCGCGGTCATTAATGCCTGAGCTAAGAAACTGAGTAATGAGATAACCGTTGGCACTGTGCAATTCTACGCCATCTAGACCAGCTTGGCGAGCTCGTCTGGCACCATCGGCAAAAGCCTGGATTGTCTCCTTGATTTGTTCCCGTGTCATGGCCTGACACTCTAGACCATGAAATGATTCAGTTTCGCTGGTAGAACTTAAGGCTTTGTGGATCAGATTCTCAACACCACTGAGATCCCGTTGGCGACCGGAGTGGCTAAGTTGCATAATAAATTTGCAGTCGTACTCATGCACTTTTTCCCCTAGTTTGCGCCAGAAGGGAATATGTTCGTCCCGGTGGATAGTTGCGTAATTGGGAACAATTCGTCCTTGGATTTGGACTGGTGTAAAAGAAGAAATGATTGCTCCTACACCACCCCTGGCAAATTTTTCTTCCCAATTAATCCTAGCCTGATTACCGGAACCATCGTAGTTATCGAAGCGTCCAGAGATGTTGGAGCGAAAGATACGATTCTTAACAGTAAGATTGCGGAACTCTAAGGGTTCAAAAACAATGTCATTTTCCATATAACTTGGGGTATCTAAACACTACTGGCAATAGATTGTGCTAGTCATAGACTAAGCTTCAAACTGAAGTACCCTAATTCCGGATTCTCTAAATATTTTTTGTTTTGAAAGGTAATTTTTCCTATGAGTTTTGCCCTTCTCAATAATTTGAGTTTTCAGACTTGTCTATTATGAACTCCCAGGGAGAAGCATGGCTAGATCGTGAAGATTTATTAAGAAAATCACGGCTTAGGGAGAAATGAGGAATGTCTTGTGTAGAAACAAGGAATAGTTCTCTCGGCAGGTTGAATCATCGACATTAACCCGGCATTAATCCTGCCATAATCATCGAGCTTTTGCTGACAAGGTGTATCTGTTCTCAATTGTTGTCTGTAGTAATTTGAGCTAGTTTGAGCAAAGACACTGTGCTTTGTATTTGTTTCAGTTAAGTCCCAATTGACCAGGTACTATCACCACGTACATCAAGCTTATAAAAACTAAGATGTCGTAGTTTTGATGGTGCATACCAAGCAAGAAAAAAGTCTATGAACGCCCAAGAACGCTTTAATCAAAATCGCCCCAAAACTGCTTTGATTACTGGTGCATCCAGTGGAATTGGCTACGAATTGGCTAAGTTATTTGCCCGCGATCGCTATAATCTTGTTTTAGTCGCGAGAAGTGAACAAAAGTTAGTTCAACTAGCAGAAGTATTTCAGGATAAATTTGGTATTGCTGTCAAGGTTATTGCCAAGGATTTATCTAGACCAGAAGCCCCCGAAGAAATCTGGGCTGAACTGAAAAGAGAATCAATAACAGTTGATGTCTTAATTAACAATGCAGGCTTTGCCAACTATGGATTCTTTGCTGAAATTGATACTGGTTCTGAGCTAAAAATGATGCAGCTCAATATGATGGCTCTGACCCATCTGAGCAAATTATTTCTACCTGACATGTTACAGCAAGGGTATGGAAAAATTTTAAATGTAGCCTCAACTGCGGCTTTTCAACCAGGACCACTAATGGCTGTTTATTACGCAACGAAAGCCTATGTCCTTTCCCTTTCTGAGTCCCTTGCCAATGAATTACAAAATTCCGGTGTCACGGTAACTGCTCTTTGTCCAGGCCCGACTGAATCAGGCTTTCAAGCTAGGGCAAATATGGAAGAATCTAAACTGGTAAGCGGACAACAAATTATGGATGCTCAAACCGTTGCCCAGATTGGCTATCGTAGTTTAATGAGTAATAAAACAGTCGTTATTCCAGGTTTGAAAAATAAATTGCTAGCCCTG
>JBAUJE010000451.1:0-34737 GCA_049683475.1 Coleofasciculaceae cyanobacterium
TAAAGTTGAGGGAGATACCGTCGAGTTTTGGCTAGGGGGGATTGAACCCCAAGCAATGGCAGCGTTTAACAAAAGTGCAGTTTTCTTACTCTTAGACGAGCAAGGTCAAAACTTAGGGGTTGTTAAACTCGAATCCCGTGACCTGGAAAATGGTTTGATAGGAAGGGGAAAAATTATTGAAAGGCGGCGAGGTAATTCTCTTCAACCCGGATTACTCCTACAAGAACAAGCTAGAGCAATTCCAGAGGATTTAACTTTACGTATTGGACTTGATGAGTCCTTGGGAAGTGAGCGAGCAACCGTCAAGCCTCGCAACATTCCCCGTTTGGAACCCACACCCTTGGGAGCAGGGGAAGTACACTATATTCTAGGTCGGATGACCGAGGAAAGGTATCAAGAACTTCAGCGCCGGGGAGAAGCAGAAATTCCCGAAATTGGCAGTGTCGGTTTGTATGGCCAAGGACTTGATTTAATCCCCGGTTCTTTTGGCCCATCCCCAGAAAAAGTAACCTCTGCTTTAGATCGTCTCAAAGCTAAATTCCGCTCTTTACTAGCAGCAAGATTAGTTAAACTTACCCTCAACGCGGACTCTTCCCGCATGAACGTGTTAGCCAGGATGAGAGTTGTTGATGAGGAAGGTAAACCCCTTGATTTAGTAGCTCAAGAGTTTACTGTGCGGGGTACTCTGGAGAAAATAGAAGACTTCAATCAACCGCCTGAGGTTATTCCCAGAGGTACTGTAACCTTTGACAACGGCATTCCCCAGTTACCCCTCGGCACTCGCGTCCAGTTTGAAGTGGAAAATCAGGAACAGGGAAACCTTTATGTAACAGTATTAGTAATTAGTCCAGAGGGGGATATGTTTGTTATTTTCCCCAATAACTGGACAGCAAGTACAGAGGCGGCGGTTATTGAAGCAGGACAAAGGCGAAAAATTCCCGATCCTACACGGGGAGACGTATTTAAAATTACCGTGGGCAAACCTTTAGGAATGGCAGAGGTTTTAGTTATTGCCAGTGCTACCCCCATCCGGGAAGCACTGAAAACCTTACAGAAGATTGCCGAACGTCGGGGACAGAGAAGTGGGCCAGTGGCTTTGGCAGAGGATTCGACAGAGGCAATTGATGCACTGCTAGGTGATTTGGATCGGGGGGCTCGCAGCGATCGCAGTTTGGAGTTTAGTTATGATGCCAATGCTCGCGCTGTGAATACGGCCGGGTTAGCGGCGATGTCGATTACCTTTCAGGCGATTGAGTGATGATTAACGAGTGAGCTAGCTCCTCCTCAAACCTAACACCTATCTCAACTTACTCATTACTCCTTGGTAGTCGTCTAGATAAGTTTAGGTTCTCAGAAGCTTCAAGGATTCAGGATGGGGGTTAAATCGAGAACAAACCCAGGCAATATGTCTTCACCAGAAAGGGTAGGCGGTTGGTCAAAGGAGAAGTTAATCGTTTCTACATCCCTTGCTAGTCGGTAGATTTCCACTAAAGGCGTTTGGGGGTCAATCAGCCAACCCAGGCGAACGCCATTATCCTGATACTCTTGCATTTTGGCTCGTAACTCTTTCAAAGAATCGGTTTCAGAACGGAGTTCTATGACAAAGTCTGGACACAAGGGAGGAAAGCGCTTCCTGTCCTCAGCAGATAATGCTTCCCATCTTGCCAATTTTACCCAGGAAACATCAGGGGAACGCTTGGCCCCATTGGGTAATCGGAATTCCGTAGAGGAAGAAAAGACTTTTCCCAGCTTTGTCTGACGGTTCCATAGACCAAGTTGCAGATTGAGATCGGAATTTCTAATGCCACTTTCGCCGCCAGTTGGGGGCATAATTATCAGTTCTCCTTGAGCCGTTAGCTCCAACCGCCATTCTTGATTCGCCACACACAGTTGATAAAACTGTTCGTCTGTTAGACCTACAGCTGGGGGTACATTCAGAGTCAGAGTTTCCATCGGTAATGCGATAGCGCCAGCGCTGCTGCAAGCAGATCGCAGACTGGGTTAATTTTATTATGGGCGATGCCTAGCAGTTCACCACATAAAAAAATGACTGATGAGGACTGACGCGGGGACACGGAGACGCGAAGAGGAAACAACCCATCATGTGTAGCGTCAATAAAGTAAATTGGTATCAAAAGCTTCAAGGATTCATGATGGGGGTTAGATCGAGAACAAAGCCAGGTAATATATCTTCACCAGAAAGGGTAGGTGGCTCATCAAAGGAGAAATTAATCGTTTCTACATCCCTTGTAGGTCGATAGATTTCAACTAAAGGCGTTTGGGGGTCAATCAGCCAGCCTAAGCGAACGCCATTATCCTGGTACTCTCGCATTTTGGCTCGTAACTCTTTCAAAGAATCTGTTTCAGAACGAAGCTCAATTACAAAGTCTGGACACAAGGGAGGAAAGCGCTTCTTATCTTCAGGAGATAATGCTTCCCATCTTGCCAATTTTACCCAGGAAACATCCGGGGAACGCTTGGCCCCATTGGGTAATCGAAACTCAGTAGAGGAGTCAAAGACTTTTCCTAGCTTGGTTTGCTCATTCCAATTGTAAAGTTTAGCTGTCAAACCAGCATTGCTAATGCCGCTTTCGCCACCAGTTGGGGGCATAATTATCAGTTCTCCTTGAGCCGTTAGCTCCAACCGCCATTCTTGATTCGCCACACACAGTTGATAAAACTGTTCGTCTGTCAGGCCTACAGCAGGGGGTACATTCAGAGTCAGAGTTTCCATCAGTAATGCGATCGCAGACTGGGTTAATTTTATTATGGGCGATGCCTAGTCTTATTTGAGACTTTCACAAGATTGTTAGGAGTAAGGCATAAGTGCATATCCTGCTCAAGCTCAGAACTATATAGAGATACATAATATCCTTTTCTGCTGGAGGTCAGTATGCTGCTTAAACAGACTCAACTGCTTGCCATTACCTTACTTATGCTACCAGTCACGTTAGTGTTGGGTGAGGTTGAATTGAGCAAAAATTATCGATGGGTTTGGCAGTCGAGTGCAGTTTTAGCTCAGACAGCAGATGAGCAGAAAGCGGAAGCAGAACGGTTAATGCAGCAGGGATTTGAGTATTATCGCCAAGCATTTGAGCAAAACGAGCAGGCAAAAATCGAGCCGAATACCTTTCTCGTTTCTTCTCCTAAACGGGGAAGATTAGCCTTTCAACAAGCCGTTGCTCATTTCCAACGAAGCCTTACTATTTATCGAGAAATTAGCGATCGCCGGGGAGTACAACAAGCTCTCGCCTATCTAGGTCATCTTTCCCTTAGAACACAGGGATTTGGGTTGGAATTTGAAAAACTGAAGGGATTTGAAAAAGCCAGAGAGTATTTCCAAGAAAGTCTAGCAATTGCCCAGGAAAGAAATGACCGTCAAGCTCAGCAGTGGCTTCTGCAAGCCTTGGGTTATGTTTACGGATTAGGGGAAGAGTATGACAAAGCGATTAGTTTTTATCAGCGTAGCTTAAGTATTGCCCAAGTAGAAAATGATCGTCAGTGGGAACAGTGGTTGCTACTAGCTTTAGCAAATCCCTACTTTGCCAAGCAGAACAATCAGCAGGCTATTAAATTAATAAAAAAGAGCTTAACTATTGCCCAAGAAAGAAAAGACTTTCACAGCCAGTATTGGATTTTGCAAACTTTGGGAGATATTTACGGAAACTTCCAGAACTATAGTCAAGCCGTTGAATTTTATCAACAAAGCTTAGCAATTACCCAGGAACCACAAAAAAGAAAGGATATAAATCAACGCTCTGAGCCGGAACTAAATTGGCAAAAACTAGAGTATATTTTTGTCTCCTCACCCACCTCCCTAAATATTAGTAAAGCCTTTATTTCCCCTTTCGACCCAGAAATTCAAACTCTGGGTAATTTAACACTCAATTACCAACGCCTAGGAGAGCAAAACAAATCTAGACAGTACCAACAGCAATTACAGCAATTACAAGAGCAGCGATTTAAACAAACTGTAATACCTGAGAGTTGTTTTGCTCAACGGGCTGAACCGATAGAGAAATACCAACATGAATTAGAACTGGCTAGGGAATTAAGCGATCGCCGCTGGGAAGCAATGACTTTAAAAAGTTTAGGTCTTTTCTACACAAGGGAGAAAAATTATACTCAAGCCATTGAGTTATATCAGCAGTGGTTAACAATTGCCAGAGAAACGCAAGCTCGCTGGGAAGAGGTAGACGCTCTGAGGGACATCGCCCAAACTTATCTGGACTCTGGAAATCTTGCAGGCGCGATCGCACCTTATCAGCAAGCCATTGCATCCTATCAGCAATGGAGAACAATCGCCCAAAATACTCAAAATGAAGAGTTAGAAAAAGAAGCTTTAGAAGCTCTTGCCTTTTTACATGGCAATCTCGGACAAATTTACTCAATTTTGGGAGAAAATGACCAAGCCATTAACTATCAGCAAAAAAGTAAGCTACTTGAGCAAGAATTCGCTCAAAAACCTCCTAACACTTGGAAACTAGAACCCATTACTGAAAACAAGAGATTGCTCCAATGGTATCAGCAGAATTTAACGATTGCCCAAGCCCTTAATGATATTCCCGGCAAACAATTAATACTGTTAGCTTTCGGTCGTACCCATCAAAAACTAGGCAACCTCCCCCAAGCACTTTCAGCCTATCAACAGAGCTTGGCAATTGCCCAAGAATTCGGCGATCATTGGGGAGAAGCTGTTGCCATGGCTTATCTCGGTTCCGCTCAACTAGAACAGCAAAATTTTTCTCAAGCCATTGACTACTATCAAAATAGCTTAGCAATAGTTAGAAACTTACAAAATCAGGGTGTCAACCAACCAAGGGCAGAGTCACTAGAAATACTAATTCTTCGTCAACTCGGTGTAACCTTCTTAGCAACTGGTAATTTTACAGAAGCAGAAAAATTAATCCGCACTCTCATCGAACTAGAAGACTCTTTTGTCAAACAGAACAATTGTCCTGGTAACAATACAGCTAATAACATCAGAGGGAATCGACGAAGAGGGTCAGTGCAATTTTTCGACTTACTTACCCTTCCCCGACTACTTCAAAAGATTCTCGTTGCTCAAAATAAAACGGAGATGGCGATAGAACTGACAGAACGTGAGCGTACTCGCGTGTTTGTCGAGTTGTTAGTCGGACAATTATTTCCCTCCGACACAAGACAACTTAATATCAATCTACCCACCGTTGAGCGAATGCAACAAGTTGCCAAGGAACAAAACTCTACCCTGGTAACTTATTCAATCATTCCTGAACTGAGAGATTTTGATTTTCAAGAATCTCCCGTAACGCCCCATCAAAATGTTATTAACCTCAGGGAATCAACTCTAACTTTTGGCGATCAATATTACCCCGATCCTAATGTTAATATAATTAATCCCCCTGAGAATTCAGAACTGTTCATCTGGGTAATCCAACCCACAGGGAAGGTAACTGTTCGGCAAGTAGACCTCAAACCTCTCAACACATCCCTAGAAGAACTCGTTACTAATACCCGCCATGCTCTTGGTGCCAGAGGTCGCAGCCTTGAAGTAAGCTTCGAGCCTGGAGTAGTACAAAACCAAAGCTTAGAGCAACTGCATCAAATCCTCATTGAACCCATTGCAGACTTGTTGCCTACTAAACCCAACGAACCCGTTATTTTTATTCCCGAAGGTTCCTTATTTTTAGTTCCCTTTCCCGCTTTAACTGATAAGACAGGTTCTTATCTCATTGAGAAACACGCTATCTTAACTGCTCCCTCAATTCAGGTACTTGAACTTACCCCTAAACTAGCTCAAAAGCAAAAGCAAAATAGGCACAGAACTAACGAAGTTTTAGTCGTCGGTAATCCGACTATGCCAAAGTTTAGTCCAACAACACAGACATTTGCTGCAAATCAGCCAGATGCAAGTCCCAAGCCGGATAAACTTTCCCAGGTACTACCACCTTTACCGGGTGCTGAACAAGAAGCACAAACCATTGCACAACTCTTCAACACCCTAGTGCTAACCGGCGACCAAGCCAGCAAATTAACTGTTGTAAAGAAAATAGAAAATGCACGGATTATTCATTTGGCAACCCACGGGTTGCTTGATAGTTCCGTAGAAGGTGCGATTCCCGGTATAATTGCCCTAGCACCAGACGGCACGGGTTTTAAAAACGATGGCTTGCTCTCAGCAGAAGATATTCTCGAACTGAGACTCAATGCAGAACTAGTGGTTCTAAGTGCCTGCGATACAGGTCGAGGTAACATTGCTGGCGATGGGGTGATTGGACTTTCTCGTTCCCTGATGTTGGCTGGGGTTCCCAGTATTATTGCTTCTCTCTGGTCAGTCCCCGATGCACCCACAGCTGAGTTAATGACCGAATTCTATCAAAACCTCGACCAGAACCCCGACAAAGCCCAAGCCCTACGACAAGCAATGTTAACAACGATGGAAAAGCACCCTAATCCTAGAGATTGGGCAGCATTCACCCTCATCGGCGAGGCCGAGTAGGGATTTCCCTTCACCCTACCTGCATTTGCTGCAATACCTGCCGAATCACCTCTGCTGGTACTTGGTCAGTTACTGTTACTGCACCAATCTGAGTAGGGAGAACAAAACGGACTTTTCCATCTTTCACTTTCTTATCAGTTTGCAGTGTGGCAATAACTTCTCCTATATCTAGTCCGGCTGGTAACTTAGTGGGTAGTCCCGTTTTCTCAATTAAAGCATCTTGTCGTTGAGCTTCGGCAGCTTGCCACATTTGCAGTTGTACAGCAATTTGACCTGCGGCTACCATACCAATAGCTACTGCTTCTCCATGATTAACTAATTTGTAGCCTGTCAGGCTTTCTACGGCATGACCAATCGTGTGGCCGTAATTGAGAATTGCCCTTAAGCCAGCTTCTTTCTCATCTTTACTCACAACATCGGCTTTTGCTTGGCAGGAACAAGAAAGAATAGAAGCTAGCAAATCCTCATCTAAGTAGCGCAGTTGGTCAAGGCGTTTAGACTGCTCAAGTTTGCTAAACAGTTCAGCATCCCAGATAATGCCGTATTTAATTACCTCTGCCATCCCAGCGCGAAACTCCCGGCGTGGTAAAGTCTTTAAAACCAAGGGGTCAATTAAAACAAAGCGTGGCTGATGGAAAGCACCAATGAGATTTTTGCCTTTGGGGTGATTAACACCAGTTTTGCCACCAATTGAGGCATCAACCATTGCTAACAGAGATGTTGGCACCTGAATAACATTAATTCCCCTCAACCAAGTAGCAGCGGCAAAACCTGTCATGTCGCCAATTACTCCCCCTCCCAATGCAACCATTACCGAGGAACGCTCTAAGTGATTTTCTAAGGCTGCATCGTGGATTTTTTGTAGAGACTTAGGGGTTTTGTAACGTTCCCCAGCAGCGATGGTACAGCTAGATACTTCAAACCCAACTAACTTGAGGGCTGCGATCGCTCTTTCGCCATATTTGCGGAAAATGACCGGATTGGAAACCACTAGCACTTTTTTACCCAGTTTCAGGCGACTCATCCAAACTCCCAAGTCATCCAAGCCATTCTCGACAACTGCAATGTCATAGGAGTGCTGTCCTAAATTAACGCGAATAACAGACTTCATCGACAAAATCCCCTTTTCCAAGCCATGTGGGCTGTATTCTATCCCAGGAAATGCTTCAATTTACATATGTGTATTTTGTGGAGAAAAGTAAATTATGTCTGGAGTTGTTGCTTACTTCCTACTCCTCGGTGGCGCTACAGGTGTTGCTCTAGGACTATTTTTCGGTCTGAAAGCCGTTAAGTTGATCTAAGTCTGACAAGCTAACAGGTTAAAGGTTGAGAGTTTACTGCTCAACAAGAGTAGTCTGAACTTTCAACTTTTAAGCTGTTAGTCAATAATTGCAAAATTCCGGAAGTGCGAACATCTTGCTCGCTACTTATGCCCAAGTCAAATGCCTTACAGTTTACTCTCTCGGCGTAATTGTAGAGGTTTACGCGCCATTGCCATCGTTGTGGGTAAAACACCTATCAAGTTAGCAAGAACGTCATCTGGAAGTTCCTCTATCAGTTGAGGCTGAAAGTATTTCTGCATCAGGATCAAAAGGTTTCTAGAACGCTGTAATGGTACATAACTTACCATTGCCTTTTGAGTGAAGAGAATCCATCTTTTCCGCATAATATAGGCTTGTTTTCGCTCTGCACCAGATTCTGGATAAATTAAAGATATTTTGCCTATCGGGACAACTCGACCACAATCAAGGTCAAAAACACTACCAACAGCGGCACCAGGACCTGCTAACTCTGCATAATGACGATGACAGATAATAATAGCGTTACCACGAGCTGCTTTAACTCTGAGCAATTGTCCACTTTGCAACTGATTGATAATGTCAGTAGGTTGAACTAATTCTTTACGTGCAAGTGCTTTCTTATTGCTCATCGTAAACTGTCTGGCATCGCAACTATACAGCGGTTTTCAAGGGAATGAGTTAAAAAGTCCTGGGTTTTGGAGAGTAAGGAATAGGGAAGAAAATTAAATGCACCGCACTTAAACATATAATGACTATATCAATTATTATTTATCTATATAAAAGGAATATAACTTCACGGTATCTTTAAGCGCCTTTATTGTTAAATTAGTAAATTATTAATTTTCAATATTCAAATAAATTCATTTTTTTCCCTAAGAAAGACTGCTTAAATTAACAAAGATAAAGGGAAATGGAGAATTGAAAATTGAAAATTGTTAATTAGAGGGAACAGGCAACGGGCAATAGGCAATAGTAAATTGAAAGTGGCAAATTGAGAGTTGAAAGGAGTCAGTTATCCGCGAGTAAGGAGTAAGAATGACAGAATATTAATGAAAATTTATCCCCTGCTCCCCTGTTCCCATGACCACTCCCCTGCCTCAATCTGGATATACCTTACCTGTCTTTGCTTGTGCCGCAGCGATCGCAGCTCTCAATTACTTACGGCAACCTCAAACAATAGATACTGTAGCAGTAAACTTAATTGAACCTCCAGAAACTGTGGAAATTCCTGTTGAGCAAGTTGCTGCTATTGGAGAAGGAATAGCATTGGCGATTACTCGCAGCAATCCTGGAGATAATCTTGATCTGACCCGCAATACTCCAATTTGGGCTGTAGTTGCCTGGGGAAAATCAGAACAAAGGGAACGGGTGCTTTTAGTGGGTGGTGAGGGAATTGGGCGACAGGCTAATGCTGGCAATAAAGCAGCAATTTACACCTATGCTCAGCAACTATTACAAGAAAATTTAAAACGTCTACTGGCATGCCAAGAAAAAATTCAGGTAACAATTATCATACCAGAAGGACGTAGGCTAGCCCAGAGGACTTCTAATTCTGCCTTTGGTGTAGTAGAAGGACTTTCCCTGCTAGGTACTAGTGGTATTTCCCAACCCCTAAGCGCCCCTGGACAGCTAGCAGCCTACCGTGAACAATTACAAGAGAAAGCTAGCCATTTTGACTGTTTGGTCTTCTGTGTGGGGGAAAATGGTTTAGATTTAGCGAGAGAATTGGGTATTAATCCGGAGCAGTTGATTAAAACTGCCAATTGGTTAGGTCCGTTGTTAGTAACAGCTGGAATACAGCCAGTTCAAGCAATTTTGTTATTTGGCTACCACGGTAAACTGATTAAGCTAGCCGGTGGCATTTTTCATACCCACCACCATCTTGCCGATGGACGCTTGGAAATTCTCACCGCTCATTGCGCTAAACTAGGTCTACCAACGGCGGTGTTAAGAAAGGTTTTGGCTAGTCCAACGACTGAAGCAGCGCTTAACTATCTTTGTAAATTGGATACTGACGATGGCAGTAATTGGGTAAATCAAGTTTATCGCTCGATTGCTTCTAGCATTGATCTACGTTGTCAAGGTTATATTCGCAAGCACACTGAGCAAGAAATACACATCGGTTCAGTGTTATTTGACCGCAATCGTAAAATCATTGTTAAAAGTGAAACAGGCGCTCTTCTACTCTCGCAGTTATGCTAGCTTTGTATGAATCTCTATAGGTTTATACAACAGAAACCCCTAGGTTTCTAAACATCTCTTGAGAGTAACAGATAATCGCTCTTCCAACAGTCTACTTTGGCAGCGAAATCTTTACCTATTCACAGGATTTCTATGACGGACGCATCAGTGACACCACGGACAGAACAAGCATCTCTCCAGGAAGAAACTTTAGCTAAAAAGTCTCTTCAAGAGAAGCTAAATCGCCAGATAATCGTCATTCTCGATTTTGGCTCTCAATACTCCGAATTAATAGCCCGCCGTATTCGTGAGACTCAGGTTTACTCTGAAGTTCTTTCCTACCGCACTAGCGCAGCACAGCTGCGACAACTTAATCCTAAAGGGATTATCCTCTCTGGTGGACCAAATTCAGTCTACGATGCTGGTGCACCTTTGTGTGACCCAGAAATTTGGAATTTAGGTGTGCCAGTGCTGGGAGTTTGCTATGGCATGCAGTTGATGGTGCAACAACTCGGTGGTAAGGTGACGCGGGCCGAACGGGGTGAGTATGGTAAAGCATCGATATCAATTGACGATCCTACCGATTTACTAACTAATGTCGAAGAAGGCTCGACAATGTGGATGAGCCACGGTGACTCTTGTCAGTTACTACCAGAGGGCTTTGAAACTCTTGCCCATACTGAGAATACTCCCTGTGCGGCGATCGCGAACCACGAGGAAAAGCTTTATGGTGTACAGTTTCATCCTGAAGTAGTACATTCGGTAGACGGTCTTGCTCTGATCCGCAATTTTGTCTACCACATCTGTGACTGTGAACCTACCTGGACTACTGCTGCTTTTGTTGAGGAAACGATTCGAGAAATTCGCGCCAAGGTAGGAGATAAAAGAGTGCTACTGGCACTCTCCGGTGGCGTTGATTCCTCAACCCTAGCCTTCTTACTCCACGAGGCAATTGGGGATCAACTAACTTGCATGTTCATTGATCAAGGCTTCATGCGCAAAGGGGAACCAGAGCGTTTGCTCAAGCTTTTTCAAGAGCAATTCCATATTAAAGTCGAATATGTTAATGCTCGCGATCGCTTCCTAGAAAAACTCAATGGTGTCACAGATCCAGAGGAAAAGCGTCGCCGTATTGGTCACGAATTCATTAGTGTTTTTGAAGAACAATCCAAATGTCTCGGTCCTTTTGACTATTTAGCTCAAGGCACTCTTTATCCTGATGTGATTGAGTCAGCTGATACTAACGTTGATCCCCAAACGGGTGAACGGGTAGCAGTGAAAATCAAGAGTCATCACAATGTTGGCGGTTTACCTAAGGACTTGCGCTTCAAGCTAGTTGAACCCTTACGCAAACTTTTTAAAGACGAAGTGCGCAAAGTAGGTCGTTCAATTGGCTTACCAGAAGAAATTGTCCGCAGACATCCTTTCCCTGGTCCAGGTCTAGCCATTCGTATTATTGGAGAAGTAACCTCAGAACGACTGAATATATTGCGTGATGCTGATTTGATTGTCCGCCAAGAAATTCATAAAAAGGGCATGTACCATGACTTTTGGCAAGCCTTTGCTGTCTTAATACCTGTACGAAGTGTGGGGGTAATGGGTGACCAACGCACCTACGCTCATCCCATCGTCTTGCGCTTTATTTCTAGTGAGGACGGTATGACCGCTGACTGGTCCCGTGTACCTTACGATTTATTGGAGATTATCTCTAACCGAATTGTTAATGAAGTTAAAGGAGTTAATCGGGTGGTTTACGACATCACCTCTAAACCCCCTGGCACCATAGAGTGGGAGTAGATTTTTTTGAGGCCCCCCTGTTATGAGTACAAGCTCTAGCAGGGGGTTTCTTGATCTTCAGGAAAAGTTTTTTCCTCAGACTCCAACAAGCGGTTGAGACAAGTTTCTGAAATATCCAAAAACTCTAATCCTAGCTCATACTTAGCCGGTGCTTTATCGTCTGCTTCTTTAATCCAAGCGACTCTAACAGTAGGAGTAACTTTTTTACCCCCTGGGACAAAAAACTTTAGTTTGAGAGTCTCTCCAATTGGAAATTGTTCGTTACTATAAATTCGACTACCTCCTCGACTAATATCAACAGCAAAAAACCTATTTGCAAAGAGTTTTTGGGTTTTGCCATAAAGTGAAACTGTGTGTCTAGTATACTGTCTTTTTTCTTCAAACATGCCTGAGTTATTCATAGTTTTTTCCTAAAGAAAATTATTTTTGTTAGCTAAATAGCCATTTTTCCTATATATTTTTATTCCCCTAAAGATTTAAGTGTTCAATGGCTATACTCAGTTATCAACCTCATTTATAAACTAAAAATTTTTGAATAGCCAGTTAGATAGCAACAAAGGATTATTTATTGCTACTTAAAATCTTGTGAGTATAATTTACTGTAGACAAAAAAACTGAGTTTCCTTTCTTGAAACTCAGTCATTGTCGCTAATTCAGGAAATAATTCAGATTGGCATTTACTTATAACTTCAGCCTTTAAGACGACGAACCAGCAAGCTAGCACCAAGAGCAGCTAAACCACCGATGGTTCCAGGTTCAGGCACTGACTGAGTATCACCAGACAGATGCTGCAAATTTGCTTTACCAAAATCTACTGCCATTACTACATCGTTGTAGTCTAAATCACCACCGTTCTTAATATCTTCCCAAGCCAACACTAGATAATCTTGGTACTCATAAGCCATAACATGCTGTAATCCATCTGAGTTTTTGCTAGTGTCAGAGTACCAAACATCAGTTGTTTGCCGACCAAAGCCGTCACGACTGTATTTGGTTCTTGGTACTATCGAGTGGGAAAATAAGGAGGGTGGGTAGTAATTAACCCACTCAAGCTACTTATGTCGAGGAAATATATTGATGGCTTATTTCTGGTTTAAGGCATTTCACCTGATTGGCGTTGTTGTCTGGTTTGCTGGCTTGTTCTACCTAGTGCGTCTGTTTGTCTACCATGCAGAAGCCTCAGAACAGCCGGAACCTGCTCAAACTATTCTCAAAAATCAGTATCAGATTATGGAAAAACGCCTCTATAACCTGATTACAATGCCTGGAATGGTGTTGACAATAGCCATGGCAATTGGTCTGTTGACTACTGAGCCAGAAGTACTCAAAGATGGTTGGTTACATATCAAGCTAGCTTTCGTGGTGGTTTTGCTAGTCTATCATTTTTACTGTGGTCACCTGATGCGACGACTGGCAGCAGGAGAATGTGCTTGGACTGGCCAGCAGTTTCGCTATTTGAATGAAGCACCGACTCTACTTCTCGTAGCGATTGTTTTATTAGCAGTATTTAAAAATAGTCTGCCTACAGATATTACTGCTTGGGGGACTTTAGGACTAATTGTGGCAATGGTTGCCATCATCCAGTTATACGCCAAAAAACGCAAGCGTGCTAAGGAAAAACTGCTAGCCCAGAAATCTCAAACAACAGATGATGGAATGACTGAAAAGTTGCCTGTCTGAGTATTTAGACTATAGGTTAAAACTGAGCAGAGGTACTCGCTCAACTTTGGTAAACTCACCAGAGTTAGCGAACACCTCCCATCATTGATAGCAGCGAACAGACTGATACGCTACAAAGCAGCGAACAAAGAATAATCAATTTTTTTAGGTTAAGAAACGAGATCTTGATGGTTATCTTTTCTTTATCTACTGTGGAAAACTGCCAAAAATCTGTGGAAAAGTGTCAATACCTGTGGAAAACTAGCAAGTTGACCAAAGAATTTATTGAAAGAAAATCTGTCTGCAAAACTTTTGCAACTGACTAAGATTTTGGAATAAACCCTCCAAACACTGCTAATCCATAATACTTCCAGGGTACTTCTACCGCCTTAAATCCAGCAGTTTTCAGCATTTGTAGATGAGCATCTAATGTGGCAAGTTGGTCAGGCTGAGAATAACCATGGGGTGTACTTTTACCTGTCTTGGCGCGAACATCTGCTAAAGTGATTCCCTGTTGATCTGCCCACTTTTCTCGTCTACTTTGATAAACTTCCCCTAGAGCTGTTGATTCTGCTAAAACAGGATCAGCATTCCAAAAGACACCACTAAGGCTAAGACTTTCACGAATTTTAATAAAAAGTTTCAACTTCATCTCATTGCTAAGATGGTGAATTGCCAAGGATGAGATACAAGCATCAAAGCCTTCTCCCACCGAAAGCTGATGATTTGCCCAATCACCAAAATCTCCTTCAATACCTATCCATTGTTGCCCGTAACCCGCTTTCTCTAGCTTAGATTGAGCAAATTTAATCATACGAGGTGAGTAGTCTATGGCGACTACTTGCACAGACGGATAGCGCTTGAGTACCAGAAGACTGAGTTCTCCAGTGCCACAGCCAAGGTCTAAAACCCGTTGAGGATTAGGGGGAATGCAACAACTAATTGCCTCTAGCATCTCATCATATCGTGGCAGCAGTTGCCTGATAGTTTCGTCAAAATCTTTAGTATCAGCAAAAACCTCACCAGGAAAAATTTTTTGAGGTTGGGTAGAAGTTGCGTCCATGGGGGGATGAAAACTCATAATAAGAAAGAATAAGGGCTACGATAGCTCTAGTAACAGATTTAGATTGCTAAATCTAAAGAAATTATATCTTTAATTAAAGACAAAGGGTAAATGACAATCTATATTCTCGTCTCAAAAAAAATTCCTGATACGTTCATCTAATTTGTGTAAATAAAATTAGGACTCTTGCATAAAGATTAAAGCAAGAGGAGATGAGTAAGGTATCTACCTAGTAAAAAACAACTTTTTCCAGAGCGTAACTGTATCAGTGGTTGTTCCTGGAAATTTACATTTTACTCTTCTCATCGATTTCTCAGGTCTATGTGTCACAGATATAATTGACGCTATCTGAGCTGCTTTAACTCTGGCGAGTTACGATAGCATCAAGTATGCCAACTGATATCAAAGGACAACTTTGCTACCTTTTCCTGATTAGCATAATAAAATTTTGATAACGAACCATTTATTGCTACCAACGGAGTCAATTAATGATTTGTTATTGCATTGTATTGGCTTAGTAATTAAAAAAGTAAAGTACGTCAAAATTCAAAGGGGCATCACCAGTTGGCTTTTGCTTTAGATAATATTTTCTAGCCTTTACGCAAGGAAAAAGTTGTGATGTCATCCCGATTTTTATCATTGTTTTCTTTATTTAAAGCACGTTTATCACGAAAAATAGCACTTTGTACTTTTGCTAGCATTGTTGTTATTGAAGCAATTATTCTGGTGCCATCTTACTTCAGTGAAGAACGTAGACAACTTCGACAGCTAGAGGAAGTTTCTGGAGAAGTTGTTGACGGAGTTGTGCGGTTGACCCAACAGGATATGTCAGGAAATATCTTCAAGGATAAAATTGAAGGTTTGACAATTGGCTCTGACATAATTCGAGGGGTAACAATTTACCAAGCTGATGGAGAACTGATTAGAAAGTTGGGTGAGATACCAGAAATTGCTTTTTCTGACCTTAAAGATAACTATATGATCCGCTCCCGTAGTCAGGATGGTAAACGCTATGATGTTGCCTGGTCATCTCAGGCTTTGGGAGTTGAATATGTTTTAATCGTTCGTCATAATTCTTCCTCAATTCAAAAGAAATTATCCCAATATATTTTACGTATTGCTGGCATTGTTTTTATTATTTCTATTTTTGTGACAGGCACCACAATGTTAGTACTAGGAGCAACAGTAATTGTTCCCATTTTGCGACTAAGACAAGATTTAATTGCTGCCGGAGATTATCTGAGCAAGGATAACCATAGTCCTAATTTCTATTCTTTATCTGTTCAGCGCCAAGATGAATTGGGAGAAGTTATGGAAGCCTTTAACTCCATGTTTAAGCGTGTCTCGACAGAAATTGCTCAACGGAAACAGGCAGAGGAAATTCTCCGACAAGAGCAAGCAAAATCAGAAGAATTGTTACTAAATATTTTACCTCAGCCTATTGCCGAGAGATTAAAACAAAAGCAAAGCTGCATTGCAGATGGATTTAAGGAAGTAACAATTCTCTTTGCTGACATCGTTGGCTTTACCCAACTCTCCGCCAGAGTTTCTCCTGAAAAACTAGTTAACTTACTCAATGAAATTTTCTCCACATTTGATGAGCTAACTGAACGGCATAACCTAGAAAAGATTAAGACAATTGGTGATGCCTACATGGTAGCAAGTGGCTTGCCTAATCCTTGTGCTAATCATGCTGAGGCAATTGCTGAAATGGCTCTTGATATGCAAGAAGAAGTGACTAAATTCAGCAGCAAATATGGTGAAGATTTGAAAATTCGTATTGGCATTAACACAGGCCCAGTCGTGGCAGGGGTCATTGGCACGAAAAAATTTATTTATGACCTTTGGGGTGATGCTGTTAATATCGCTAGCCGCATGGAATCTCATGGCGTTGCTGGCGGTATTCAGGTTTCTGCCGACACTTACAAACTACTTAAAGACGACTATCTTTTCCAAGAACGTGGTGTCATCTCCATCAAAGGTAAGGGAGAAATGTCTACTTACCTACTCATTAGTCACAAAACAGAGAAGTTAATCAGCGCTTAGATATTTTTCCACTGAACCACGGAGGTAGATGAGATGATAGCAAGAAAAAATCAATGGTTGAAAAACAAGAAAGAGAAAAAGCAACTTCTCCCAATTTTTCCTAAAAGGCTTACTTACCTCCCTATAGGATTAACCCTTCTTCTAGGAGTTGGTTTATCTGCTGCCGTTTCAACCCTCGTCTGCAAATGGGAAAACTACCACCACGCCGTCAAATTCCAAGAACAGGCAGATAATTTAGCTACGACTTTGCAGCGTCAAATTGATGAGTATTCTTACATTACCTTGTCTGTTGGTGCCTTCTACAATGCTTCTAAAGAAGTAACCCAGGAATCTTACCAGGAGTTCACAGAGCCTTTTCTCTCTCGTTATCCCGGTGTATTAGCATTAGGTTGGAGTAAGCATGTACCTGCTTCAGAACGAAAAGCCTATGAAGCAACTATGGCAGCAGGGGGTTTACTCAATATCCAAGTACATGAATTTGAAGCTACAGGAAAAAAAGTAAGGGCTGGTCAACGCCAAAAATATTTTCCCATTACCTTCTCAACACATCAACATTTAGTTGGCTTTGATCTCGCCTCTCATCCGGTAGGTCAAGGCTTAATAGAAAAGGCTATCGATACAGGGGATTTAGCCGCTAGCAGTCGATTTACGCCGATTAAGCATCACCACAAGACCGACTCAGAAAGCGTGGCTATTGTTAAGGCAATTTACCACGAAGGTCAAACCCATGATAAGGTGCAGGCTCGCCGCCAGTCCTATAAGGGAGTAATTATTAGCGCCTTTTCCGTTGACAAAATTCTGGAAAAGTCATTAGCAGGAGTGAATGCAGATCACGTCGATTTTTACTTACACGATGAATCTGCTTCTCAAGAAAAGCGCTTACTGGCTATTTACCAGTCAAGTACCCAGCAGGTTGTCACCCATGCTAACCAGGAAAAATTGGCTCAGAGGCTAGCAGTACAAGAACTTTGTCCTAACCGTCAAACTTGTACCCATCCCATTAAAGTGGCTGACAGAGAGTGGTCTTTACTGATTCTACCGACATCAGAATACAGTGGTTGGGAAATTCATGCAACAACGGTGGTTACTTTATTAAGTGGCCTGACCTTAACTGGGATTTTGCTAATTTACTTGTGGAAATCGCTCCATTACACAGAGGAGATAGAGGTAGAACGGCAGAAGTCTGAGCGTCTTTTACTTAATATCTTGCCAGAACCAATCGCTGTTCGCCTAAAACAGAAACACCAAACTATTGCTGATAGTTTTGCTGAGGTGACAGTTCTCTTTGCTGATATTGTTGGTTTTACGAAGCTTTCCCAACGCGTTCCTCCAGAAAAATTAGTTAATTTACTCAACGAAATTTTCTGTAAATTTGATGAACTAACCGAACGCCATGGTTTGGAGAAAATTAAGACCATTGGCGATGCTTATATGGTAGCGGGTGGTTTACCAAAACATCGTACTGACCATGCAGAAGCGATAGCTGAAATGGCTTTGGCAATGCAAGAGGAAGTGGCTAAGTTTAGTGCTAAATATGGGGAAACGCTGAAAATTCGCATTGGTATTAATAGTGGCCCAGTCGTAGCAGGAGTTATTGGCAGTAAAAAGTTTATTTACGATCTTTGGGGTGATGCGGTCAATACTGCTAGTCGCATGGAGTCTCACGGCATTGCTGGTAGTATTCAGGTTACAGCTGATACTTACAAAATTTTGCAGGATAAGTATTTATTAGAAGAACGGGGTATCATTGAAATTAAAGGAAAAGGAAAAATGACTACTTATCTACTTCTGGGTAAGAAACTTAAAGAAGTAACCTTGGAAAGCATACCCCATTAATCCTTGATTTAAACTATTCGTCATTTAAACCTTAATACCTCCTTGCTAGGGATTAACTAAGAGCAAAAACTCCGCTCACTCGACCGTTAAGCGGATGGTCTTAAACCCGACAATACAACTATGCTACAAGTGGGCAGAGAAGGCAAACTAAATCAAAAGAAATCCGGCATCCAAGGTTCAGAACCAGCAAACAAAAATGTTGCTGTTAATAAAGCTTTCTGACTCCCTTGTAAATGACCAGCAAGTTGCAATTTCTGAGGGGAAAACAAACCAGTGAAAAGGGAAGCTAAGCCTCTCGCGCCTATTTGTAATTCACCATTTCCCCCAGTGGCAACCTCACCTCTACCATGAGATACTTTTAAACAAAACCTGCCATTATTGCCAGCAATTAAATCATCCTTTATTTCCAAATGCAACTCAGCTTCTATACCGAGGGGATAACCTCGTTTGCTCAGAGCTAGAGGAACATTAATTATCCGCAACATCCAACGTGCTTTATGAACAATTTTGGCAGTTTGTTCTGGTAAAAGTAATAAACAAGGGTCAAGGGACGAACCATACCACTTCACTTCATCAATTTGAGAACGATGATCAGCTAAAAATGTCCAACAACTCTGGGCGGCTTTTGTTGTTAGTACGACCCAATCCCTGATGTCAATTACAAAACTATCAGCTTCCCGGCTTTGAGTGAAAATTATATAGCCTTCAGGTTGGGTTTCAGAACCAATCAGATAGGCATACAAAGGCTGTTTTTCGGAGACTTTTAACAAATTGTTCCAGCTTGCTGAAATGCGATCTAAATTACCGTTGTTAATTTGGGCTTGCTGTTGGTAAATGTCCTGAAAAATCTCATAGTGGCTAGGGTTAACCCGATGCAGAAGAAGATGGCGTTCTGATGATTGAATACTGGCTGTTGCTAACCTCCAACGACAGCGGGTTCCCCCTTGTTCGTATCCTACTTTCCGATAAAGCTTTTGAGTTGCAGCGTAGAGGGCAGAAATTGGTACATCCTGACTATATAATTCTTGCAGAGTGCTACTCATTAGCTGATAAGCCACCCCTGCACCACGACTTTCTGGTAAAACACCAACCGCCGCAATTCCCGCCATTGGTAAACAAGAACCACCGTACCATTGCCCCATATTATAGATTGCTAAGCTACCAACAACCTGTTTTCCTTGGCGGATCAGGCGGAAGTTTTCTTTTCCCAAACGTTCAATATAATCTTGGCCATCGTGAGGCGACATGCCAAAGCATTGAGAGTCAATCACTCGAATTTGCTGAAGATCTTCTGGACTAGAGATATAAGAATATTCAAATTGAGGTGTCATATCAGTTTTTTTATTCTATGAATGTAATTTTACCTAAAATCAAACTTTATTTTTTGCTAATTCTAACTGGTGCTTCTTT
Organism: Coleofasciculaceae cyanobacterium; assembly: GCA_049683475.1. Classification (GTDB taxonomy): domain Bacteria; phylum Cyanobacteriota; class Cyanobacteriia; order Cyanobacteriales; family Coleofasciculaceae; genus JBAUJE01. The sequence continues at coordinate 19,775 of JBAUJE010000451.1, forward strand.
GTTAAACTAGCTGTTCTTTACTAAATACATTTAATTTTTATGTACTTGGTTAATTTGATGAGTTACATTCAATTTTATTTGCCATACTCCCTAAAAACCTTCAACTTTTTACCCGACTCAGTTGAGAACTGCTATAAGCAAATAGAAAAGCGCATATTTCTCTAAAGACTTTTAATTAAAATCAATTTCTTTATCAATTTCTAGGGATTATCTACGAAATCCCTACTTTTGAGCTTGTAGTTGAGAAATAATGATAAACAAGTTAGGTAAGACCAAGATGAAATTAAATAAGTTCTGGGCAATAGTTTTTGTTGCCTACTTTCTAATGCTTTTAACCATCAGCCTTTTGGCATACCTGGGAGTTTTACCCACTCAGATAGCTGCGATTCCTTATTACGATAAAGCTTTACACTTTATCTTAGTGGGTAGTTCCTCTTACATTGGTCAAAAAGCTCTGGGAGGTTGGGGGCTAAAAATTAATACTCTTCCCTTTATTATTCCCCTTATGCCCATCTCCATTACTGTCTTTGCTGCTGTAGATGAAAGTTTGCAAATACTCTCACCAATTCGCAGCTTTAGCTTGTTGGACATGAGTGCTAATCTAATGGGAATCTGGTTTTTTTATTGGTTGGCTGTACGCAAATGATTATTGGTTTTGACAACCTTTATAATCAGTGGGCTTAGCTTATTGAGTTCTTTAAAAAGACTTGCTATGATTTGATTTATAAGAAAAAATATTAAATATTCACAGGAGTTATATCCTACAATCAAAATTTATGCCTCTGACTTTTTAGGTTGCTAATCAGGTTAGTAGGAAAACGCTGCCAGAGAAATTGTCTATTTTCTTGGTAGAGACGATAGGGACGTGAGGGTTCGCGTCTCTATTGTTTTTTGGACTCTACGAGTATTAAATCTACCATTTGTCCGACTGATTGGCTAGCTCTGTTTACGTAGAATGAGATAGCCTTCATAATTGAGCGTATTAAAATTCTGGTGATTTGAGGATTATTAATTTAATGCTAGGTAAAAGCTGGGTTATGCCTTCGGAAACTGAACAAATGCCTGTGTTTGGGCTTCCTGTTCACCTTTTAGATGACTACAGCCATTGGCTTGGGGAACGTCTCTACCAGGGCATTAGTTCTCATGTCGTAACGCTAAATGCAGAAATGACTATGCTAGCTCAGCGTGACACCGACCTAGCTGCTATTATTCAACAAGCAGAACTGGTAGTTCCTGACGGCTCCGGCATCATATTTTACTTGTGGCTTCAAGGTCAACAGGGACGGCGCTGTCCGGGTATTGAATTAGCTGAGTCTCTACTTCATAAAGCTGGAAAATTAGGGGAATCTTGCTCAGTTTTCTTCTATGGTGGTGCCCCCGATATCGCGGCTTTAGCCGCAACCCTATGGCAACAAAAATTACCTGGACTTAAGATTTCTGGCATAAGCCACGGTTACCTCTCACCAAAAGCAGAACAGGAATTAAAGTTAATCTTGAAAAACCAACAACCAAGACTGATACTAGTAGGCTTAGGTGTTCCGCGTCAGGAGTTGTGGATTGCTCAAAATCGGCATCTATGTCCCCAAGCTACTTGGATTGGCGTTGGTGGTAGCTTTGATATCTGGGCAGGTATCAAAAACCGTGCCCCTGTCTGGTTAAGGAATAATCATTTAGAATGGCTTTACCGTCTCTATCAAGAACCTTGGCGTTGGCAAAGGATGATGGTTTTACCCCATTTTGCTCTGAAAGCGATCGCTCAGCTGTTTACTTAAGTAAAAGAAATCAATCACTAGTAGACCTCTTGCAAAATTAAAAATCCAATCAAATTGAGGGGTAAAAGAGTCCAATCTCATACCTGTTGCCTGTTGCCTGTTGCCTGTTGCCTGACTTCTGCAAGAAGTCTAGTGTCAGACAACCCCTATTCCTGACCAAAATCCAAAATCCAAAATCCAAAATCCAAAATCCGAGTGACTAGGACAAAATATCAAATTCCCCATCCTCAATCTTCAGACTCAGCAAGCTCCGAACTAGCAATGGTCAAGTTACGAGGGGTGACAAAAATCTATCCCAATGGTAGCAGAGGCTTATTTGGCATCAATCTCGAAGTCAAGCGGGGAGACTTTTTGTTTATTACCGGCGCTTCTGGTGCTGGTAAGTCAACTCTACTTAAGTTGCTCTATGGTGCTGAGAACCCCACCGAGGGAGAGGTAATTGTCGATCAGCTTGAAGTCAAACAACTTAAGGGCGATCGCTTGTTTCGCCTACGCCGCCGCATTGGTGTTGTTTTCCAAGACTACAAACTAATCCCAACACGCACAGTCTCAGAAAATATTGCCTTTGTACTCCAGGCTCAGGGTTATACTCGTAAAGAGGTTGAGCGACGTTTACTGCCAACTTTGAAGCTAGTCGGTTTACAAGATAAAGCTAATCGTTTTCCTGAACAATTATCGGGAGGAGAACAACAACGAGTAAGTATTGCCCGCGCTATCATTGGCACACCGCCTTTGTTACTAGCAGATGAACCAACAGGTAATCTCGATCCCGATAATTCTTGGCAAGTGTTGGAGATTCTCAAAAAGCTAAACGCGATGGGCGCAACGGTGATTGTGACAACCCATGACGAGAATCTAGTGCAGATGTCTAGTTTACCAGTAGTACAGTTGCGGGAAGGACGTTTGCATCGAGACTTTTAAAGGGAACAGGGAATAGGGAATAGGGAATAGGGAATAGGGAATAGGGAATAGGGAATAGGGAATAGGGAAGAAGAGGAAGTGTATCTCACTAATTCGAGAAGTGCTATGTAAAGTCATGCTAGTTGATAATGCTCGAACAGTTACCTACAGTCCGGCTTACACTATAGTCCCCACCTATGAGTGTTTTAATCGCTGTTCCTACTGCAACTTTCGTGAAGATCCCGGTAAAGGTTCTTGGTTATCGCTGTTAGAAGCCAAAAGTAAGTTAAGACAGCTTCAAGGGAAATTTATTTGCGAAATTCTGATTCTTAGTGGTGAGGTACATCCTGACTCAGCAAAGCGTCAATCCTGGTTTGAAAGGATTTATGAGCTTTGTCAGCTTTCATTGTCTGAAGGGTTTTTACCTCACACTAATGTAGGTCCTCTCAGTTTTGAAGAGATGTCAACTCTCAAGCAAGTCAATGTCTCAATGGGCTTAATGCTAGAACAAGTTACACCAAAACTGCTGCAAACTGTTCATAAGCATGCTCCTAGCAAAGTACCAGAACTACGACTGCAACAGTTGAGATGGGCAGGAGAGTTAAAAATTCCTTTTACTACTGGGTTATTACTGGGAATTGGGGAAACACAGCAAGACTGGTGGGAAACATTGGAAGCGATCGCCAATCTCTTCAGTAATTATGGTCATATCCAAGAGGTCATTTTACAACCCCACAGTCCTGGTAGTAAACAGAGTAATAATGCTCCTGCTTTTGACCTTAATCAGTTACCGCAAGTGATTGCCAAAGCTCGTGAGATTCTGCCAAGGGAGATTACAATACAAATTCCTCCTAATTTAGTGACTGACTCTGACTGGTTAATCTCTTGTTTGGAGGCGGGTGCTAGAGATTTGGGAGGAATTGGCCCGAAAGATGAGGTTAATCCTGACTATCCTCATCCCCATGCTGAGCAACTGAGGGAAATTTTAGAGCCTGCGGGGTGGCAGTTAGTGCCACGTTTGCCAGTTTATCCTCAATATGAGGGTTGGTTGCCAGAAAGATGGCATCATGTTGTGGGAAGGTGGCGAACTGCAATTTTTACCTTCGGTTGAGCGAGATGCGATTTTTAGTCGTGTCACTTTCGACTTCTTGCAGAAGTTAGGGAATAGGGAATAGGGAATAGGGAATAGGGAGTCGGGAGTCGGGAGTCGGGAGTCGGGAGTCGGGAGTCGGGAGTAGGTGCAAAATTTGGCTCTTTCAACCCTTAATTTGATTGGACTTTTAGTTGGGTAAGAGGTCTAAGAATCAGTATTAAAACAAAGTTAAACTAGCATCTACCCCCACACCAAAGATAAAACCATCAAAGTCAATATTGGCATCAGTTGAATCTCCAAAACTATAGCCAGCAAAAAGATTAACTCGACTATGATCAGACAAGCTATAAGTTAGGCGGGAAATGATTTGATGATATTCATCCTCCCGATCCTGCTCAGTGAAATTAGCAAAAGCAAACTGATAACCCAGGGCCCCTTTCAGGGAAGGACTAAAATCATAATTTAAAGAAGTTCCCAGAGAATTAATGGTTTGAGAACGGCTATCTGGGTCAGCAAAACTGAGACGTAATTGGTAAAAGGTATCAAGAGTCAGCTTTTTAGCTAAAGTATCCTGTCGTCCTAACTCCAAATAAAGGGAATGATCATTTAAGAAGCGATCGCCATCATCCTCTTCAAATAATTGTCGGTTACTCCAACCTAGCTCCCCATACATTTTCGGCGTAAACTGCTGGCGAATACCTAAAGCCAATCTCAATTCATCATAATCAAATTGAGATTCCTCTCCATAGCGGATAACATTACCTCCAGCTGCTGCAACCAAAGAAGTATTAGGCCCAAGAGAAGGAACAGCCAACAGCGTCAAACCGATCCGCAGCAGACCATCATCTACCGGATCTACGCCAGAAAAAATATTATCACTTCTTAGATAATCAATCCCCCCAAGCAAGTAAACTGCTGGCTTAGAAGGAGCGGGTGGTCTTTCCAATTCCCGCAAACGTAAGTTCCCCAATTCAGGATCATCACCACCCAGCAGTTGATCTGAATCAAAATCCTCCCCTGACTCTAGTTCAGGTAAAGGGAAACTTTCCTGTTCTGTAGGTGGTTTAAGGGGTATAGGACTCTGCTGTTGTACGACAGTTTCCTGTTTGCCATTAACTGAAACTGAAGAATTCTGACTGATATAATAACTAGGCTCACAGTCCGAGTCATTATCTTCAAACTCATCACCAGACTCCGGAGTCGAAGAAGAAAAAGTTTCAGAAAGAGTAGATAAAACTTTATCTCCCCCATCTCCCCCATCTTCCCCATCTTCCCCATCTCCCCCATCTCCCCCACCCTCCGGGTGTAAAGCCTCAGTAGAGGGAAGCAAAAGATCGGCACAACTTACTCCTAGTGTAGCTTGAGCAGGCTGATTGAAAACCAAACAAAGCAAAAAGACTAGGCTCCCGAAAGTACCTAGGATTGAGCTTTGCTGCTTACTCTGGATAAATCTGTAAATAGAAGTTGGCAAATTAGTAAACTGATAGAAACTAGGGTTTAGCTGAAAGTACATAATAGAAAGACTCTAGGCACATCTCAATTTTGCAGAGACAGAAACTCCAATAGCAGTGATCTAAAAGGTAGATGCCTGAGTTATTCCCTTGTACTCCCAAGAGTTTGGGTAGTTCTCAATTGGTAATGCTAGGTTAGAACCAGCTATAGATTGCTTCAGGAACTATCAGGGTGAATTAATCGTCGATAAGGACGATAGACGCATAAATATTTAAATTAGTTCATTAATCCTTCAAATTAGCACTATAAAAACTAGCTCTCTAGGGTTTACTCACCTACTTGACGTTCAACGGTAAATCACACTCATGTTTCGTAATCTAGCACTAGTACTTGCCCTAACTCTGGGTAGCTTTAACTTGCTCTCTTTACCCCAGAAAGCGATCGCCCAAACCCCTCTCAATAAGGCGGTAATTGAGTCGCTGCGTAACCGGGTAAGACTGATTCGTAAAAATCAATCCCCTCGAGCAGCACGCCGTTCTGATACCATAGCTCTGGGAGATGCCTTAGCTACTGCTAATGCTTCCATGGCTCAACTACGCTTCAATGACGGTTCCCTTGCCAGACTAGGAGAGTCAGCAGTTTTCCGCTTCATACCAGGAACCCGTAACTTTGGGTTATCCAATGGCACCGCGCTGCTATTAATTCGTCCAGGGCAAGGAAGGACTAATGTACGCACACCTAATGCTACCGCAGGAATTAGGGGTTCGGCTTTGTTTGTCCGCTACATTGCCGAGACAGACACAACCCTAGTGGGAGCCTTAACGAACAGTGGCATAGAAGTATTTAATCATGACGGTTCTCAGCACCAGGAATTAAAAGCTGGTTACATGGCAGTTGTCGTCAAGGATCGAATCAAACAGGTATACGAATTTGACCTTGAGACGTTCTATCAAACCAGCGAACTAGCTTCAGGACTAGATTTAATGGGAACAGAACTAGAGAATACCCCAGACGAAGCGATCGCTTTAGTTCAAGTTGAAACCACTGAAGCCCTTGAAGCTCAATCACCTTTAACAGGGGAAGACCTAATTGAAAACCCCAGCTTCATTCAGCTTCAAGCTAGCAGTTCAGGAGATTTTCCTGATATTAACGTCAGCTTAACTGATTTCGAGCCAAATTATCCTCAACAAGATTCTACCTTGCTCAATCGAGACTTTACTCTCTCCGGAAGCAACTCAAATTTCCGCTCACTTATTGAAGGGGGAGAAATTCGCTCTAACCAGACTCGTTCTCGACCTACAGTACCGGGCGGCGGTACTACAGGTGGTGGTAATATCCCAGGTAGAGGCAGTGGCTTCCCCGGTGGTGGTAACACAGGCGGTCAATTCCCTGGTGGTGGTAACACAGGCGGTCAGTTTCCTGGTGGTGGTAACACAGGAGGTCAATTCCCTGGCGGTGGTAACACAGGAGGTCAATTCCCTGGCGGTGGTAACACAGGAGGTCAATTCCCTGGTGGTGGTAACACAGGCGGTCAATTCCCTGGTGGTGGTAACACAGGAGGTCAATTCCCTGGTGGTGGTAACACAGGAGGTCAATTCCCTGGTGGTGGTGCTACCAATGGCAACTTCCCTGGTGGCGGTAACTTCCCCGGTGGCGCAGGCGGAAATGGTCCCTAATTAAGTAGGGCTTGCTGAATAAATCTCCTTCCCTTTGCATATCAAAGCTTTAGAGATTATGGAAGCATGAAGAAAGTGCTTGGAAAATGACAAAAATCCCGAAAAACCCTGGCACTTTTCCATAAAAAGTCAAGCATTACACCGATTAACGGGTGAGTTAACTTCTACCTAACACCTAACACCTAATACCTGTCTCCTCATCTCCTTCTCTGCTAAAGTCTAGGACTCAGGCCAAGGTTGAGTTTCCTCTTCCATCTCAGCGACAGTTGAGGGCTCAGGCCAAGGTTGAGTTGAATCCTCCTCTAGCAAAGTTGAGGAGTCAGACGAAGGCTGAGTTTCCCCCTCCATCTCAGCGACAGTTGAGGGCTCAGACCAAGGTTGAGTTGAATCCTCCTCAGATGAGGTGGAAAGGTTAATAGCTGATGTTAAACTTTGTCTAGAACTGGGATATAAGTCTACAGGTAATGCTTCAATTAAAGGTCGAAGGGCTTCTAAAACTTCTCTCGCGGACTGGTAACGTTCACGGAAGTTACTACGAACCATTTTGTTTAAAATATTCGTCAACTCTGGGCTAACTTTAGCTTTATCTTCCCAGATAATTTCTCCTGTTTCATTATCTTCTGAGAGGTGGGAAGGATGAGTTAGGGCAAGTGCTTGGATCGCAATCATACCTGTAGCGTAAATATCACTATTGAATTTGGGGCTACCTGCCGCTTGTTCCTGAGGCGTATAACCCTTTGTTCCTATGCCAATGGTAAAATTAGTTTTCTCGTTAACTTCCGTCAGTTGATTATTAATTTCTTTAACCGCGCCAAAATCAATTAGCACTAACCTGCCATCGGTGTCCCTTCTAATAATATTATCTGGTTTAATATCACGGTGGATAACACCGTAACTATGAACAAATTCCAATACTTGCAAAAGATCGCCCAAGATAGCTACAACTTTGCTTTCAGGAAGAGGCACCTTGGTTGGTAGCTCTTGTTTGAGAGCATGACCAGAAATAAATTCTTCAACTAAATAAAACTCTTGACCTTCTTCAAAATAAGCTAAAAGCTGAGGAATTTGTTCATGCTTACCTAGCCTTTCGAGGGTTTCTGCTTCTGTGAGAAACAAGCGTCTAGCCAGTTTCCAAATTTGCGGGTTATCACTAGCTGGTCTAAGTTGTTTGACTACACATTGAGGATGACCTGGTCGCTGTATATCTCGCGCTATATAAGTTTCGCCAAATCCTCCTGAACCAAGAACTTTAACAATTTTGTAGCGCCCAGCTAATTGTTGATCTAGTATTTCCTCTTCTCTTTCCCTAATTAAATCTTGGAGGTCATCTTGCTGAGAGATAATTTCTTGGATAATGGGAGAGGAAGAATAGCGTTTGAGGGTTTTTTTGAGCTGAATTTTACCGATGTACTCTCGTGTTAGACCTAATGTGGCATAGGTAATACCACTGAAAGTAATTGCCGTAATTGGCAAGGCTGTGGGTAAAATTAGCTGGGCATAATTGAAGAGCAGATAACTAATTCCTCCCCAGCCGATTGCCACGCCGATTGCTACAAACAGGCAAGTTTTATTTCGTTTAAATCTAGTGAGTAAAAATCCCACTCCCGCAACTATAGTAAAGATAAAAACTCCTCTCAGAAAAAGGTTGGGGATTGCCTGGGCAATAGAACGACCTTCTTGTAAAGTGGCGATCGCATTAGCGTGGATTTCCACTCCGCTCATTAACTCAGGATGCAAGGCTGTTTCAGAAAAAGGAGTAGGATGAAAGTCTTGTAGTAAGTTAGCAGTTCCCCCAATCAGAACAATCTTATCTTGGAAATGTTTTCCACTTTCTAGATAGTTATTCCAGTTATTCGGGTCTAATACATACCAGAAAGGAATTATCTCAAAAGTTCGAGAGGGACCATAGAAGAAAATATTCTCTCCCTTAGGTGGAGGGTAACTGATACCAGCTGCTTGTAAGGTTGCTTGAGCAAAGGAGGGCAAGTCCGTTCCTAAATCGGCAAATTCCTGAATTGGCTGGGAATATTTTTCTTTGATAAGTTCAGGAAACTGACTGGCTAGACGATGAATTCTACCATCAGCCTCAAGAGGAAAATTAATTGTGCCAATCGAATTAGGCTGAGTTCGGAACAGAGGGGCGGGTTGTAGGAGTTGAGTTAAATTACCTTGGCGGATTTGATCATCTGAATAAGTAGCAGCTAGGGTAATATTTCCTGCATATTTCTCTAGCACCTGTTGCAACTTTTGATCATCTTCTCTGCCGTAGCTGCTAGGACGATCCAAGATAATATCTAAGCCTACAGATTTTGCCCCGGCTGCCATTAGCTTGTCAATTGCTACAGCATAAGCTTCCCGTTTCCATGGCCAGCTTGTCAGTAGTTCCAGGTAAGCCAATTCTGGAGAGTCTGGCTGATAAAATTGCCCTTGGGAGAGAGATTCCTCGTCAATTGCTAGGATAACTATCTTGTCAGGAGCTAGAACAGGGCCTCGCAGTTGGAAAAAAACGGTTTGGGCAATTCTCTCCATCCTTTGCACCTGAGTTACATCAAGAGCAGTTGCGATCGCTCCTGATAGCGCTAATACTCCCACCATCAAGCGCCCCAGTCCAGTAGAATTTAACCAGCGCCTAGGCTGTTTGGTTAAACCTGACTTGAGCGGAGACTCTGTCCTAGCTGTCTGGCTCTCAGATGACTGAGTTTGAGGGAGAGAAGAATTAGACTTCCAGAATTGCCATCTGCGCTTGATGGGCATTTTTTATAACCAACTCACTATGTATATGATAGGTAGTTCATCGATAGTGGTCGAAAATCATCCTTCTTGAAGCGCGATATATACTCTGGTTGAGATTGCATCAGAGAGCTATCTTTTCAGTCTGGCGGCTTTACTCTAGACCATAAAGACTCTTTAAGTAATAAGCTTCAAGTAACTAGTAATAAGTCATAAATGTCCTTGTTGTCACTTATTACTTGAAGTTAGACTAGGCTAACGAACACTTAAATTGCCTATTTGGCAAATTGCAGAAATTCGCTCAGACTCTCTCCCCGTCTCCGTATAGTCAGATTAAATGCTTGACAGCTTAATTTAATTCGTCCTCTTTTTTATCTTTAATCTTACTTCATCTCATGCTAGCTGTAGCCATTTCCCCTTGTTCAACTCCCTGCATTTCCCGCCAAATTGATTGACCTGTAACTAATTCGGTTACATCCATCCCGTTAGCAATTACCCCTGCCACACTAGGATAACCAGCACTGGCACCGACGAAAAATAAATTGGGCAGTTCTGTGCTATATCCTAAACGGTTAAGACCTACCTGTTTAGGAATCAGTTTTGCTCCATAAATATTGCCTTGAGGTTGCCCCAAATAATACTCGCTAGTAGTAGGTGTGCCGTAAACTTTAAGGCGGGTATATTTATTAATATCGGGGATTAAATCCAGCACACTGGTCATGATTTCTTGGTAAACTTGCCGCTTTTGCTCTTTATAAGCTTTGGCATCGGTTTCTCGTAGAATTTTAAAAGGCTCATACAATCTGACCAGTTACGGTCATACCACTTTACTTCCCTTACTAAGCTACGTATCTCGTCATGTAAATTTTTTATTTCATCACAATAGTCGTTAATTGCTTTTGCTTCTTCTGGGAAACGAGAAAGCAGACGGGAACGCAGATTTTCCCATCCCAAGGGGATTTTAAAATCAACTTCTGGTGTAATCACCCAATCAATGCAGTCAGAATCGAGGGAATTAAAGGGAATATCCCGTTCTATAAAACGTAGTAATTTACCAATTGTTTGCTCATAACCACACTGATAAATATAGTGAACATCGGCACAGAAATTATATTCCCCATAGTCAAAATTATGACAGCAGCCACCAGGTAAATAATGCTTTTCTAAGACAGCAACTCGGTATCCTTGCCTTGTCAGACATGCTGCTGCCGAAAGTCCACCGAGTCCGGCTCCTAAGATAATATAATCAAAATTTTCCATCATTAATATCCTCATTACGGGTAATTAATGTCTTAAATCCTTCCCGTCTTAGTCAAATTGGACAAAGCGAGAAATAGATGGCGAGATAGAATTTTGCCAGTAATCTGCTAATTCGTCATCACAAACTGTTAAGTTATCTGGCTGACAACGCTTCGTCTCAACTGAAATTATTTGAGCTTTTTCTTCTTCTAAATCTTCCAAGTATCCTGCCTGAGCTAATGCTGCTTCCTTCGCACTTAGAAAAGGGCCAAAGTAATAAATACACTTGGGATTATCGGTAATTATTTCTAGCCAAAAAGCCATGCCAATTCTTTTTAGCAAGTAAGCAAAAAAGTCTTCAGTATTGTCCAATAAGGTCATGCTAATGCACCAATCAATATTTATTTTTTCGTAAGCAAATCAACGATTGCAAGTAAATATTTAGGAAATAGCTAAATAACTATCAATTTTGAATGCCTAAGTTATCAGGATGGTTAATTTGCTCGATTACACATGCTGAGTGTTCTTGCAAAAGACTAACAAAAGTTCTATTGATTACTGTTTCTATACTTAGCCTCTCTTCTAGAGGGCGGTGTAAGAAATAGTCTTCGCCAGCTATTTCTTGTTTTTGTTCAATGATTAAATATTGCTTGGATATTCTACTAAATACCTCTGCAATTAGCTTTTGTCGTAAATCCTGACAGGGGAACTCTTTTCGTTCCGCGTCGTAATAATCTTCTAGAAAGTATTCAATCTGTTGCAATAAACTTTGTGCTGTAATTCGACGCTTAGTTTTTGTCGTCATTTTGAGATTTCCTTTTCTAGCCAATTTTTTAATTAATTCAAATGCTTGTATTTCATCACTTTTCGACCAAAGCTTTTTGATGTTAGAAAAGCTAAAAACCACTTGAAGGACTTCCTTCTATTCATCCTTCGTCTTGGCATGTTTTCACCTGTAAGTTTCGGCAACAAATGACCTCAGTGTCAGCTAAATTGCCCCTTTTTATTACTTCTAAACTATCTTCTGCCCCTGCTTCAAACATCAATCGCTGGTTAGGAAAAACAACTCGTTTCCAATGGTAAATTGGAATGTTTCTAACCTGAATTACCTGAATTTTGCTGCTAGTGTTGGTATAGCAGCAGAGAATTTTGCAGTCGCCTTTAAACCCTAAAGATTTCTCAGAGGGAGTGGTTTTAATTATCATATCCAATAGTTATGAAGTTTCTATGAATTTTCTAAAAAACCTGGGATATTCTCCAGTCTCTGCTCGGTAGCAGTTAGGTAAAGGAAAAGTTAAAAATTGCTAATTTTCGCCTTTCCTATCCTGCTAGAACCCCCAGGCATGTCTTAGCAGTTTTATCTGGTCATCTATTAGCTAGAATAGTTATTTAAGTTTCACCTTTACTTCTGTCTTAAGTAATAGGGTAATGTTAAGTTTGAATGTTATATCGAATACCAATCTCTAAAGTCCTTTATCCTGAAAAGTAAGGGTTGGAGATAGCATGTGGACTTAGAGATGTTTTCCCGACAGCTCAAGGCGCTTTATCGGCGTTTAGGTGAGTTGTATCAAACAGCACAAGACCCAATCAAACTAGCACCAGAACTATTGCCGGTAGCCTTCAAAGAATTGGGCGTAGCTTCAGAAGTCCTTGAAGTGGCGACAAATGAGTTGTTTGAGCAAACAGAAGAATTATCCGCTATGCGAGCAAGGCTGGCCGCCGTCGATCAGGACTACCATGATTTGTTCGAGTTCATGCCCCATGCTTACTTGCTCACCGATCCCAGTGGGAAAATTATCGAATTCAACCGTGCTGCTTCTGCACTATTTAAATGTTCAGATCAGCTTTTACTAGGTAAACCCTTAGTCACTTTTCTTCCTGAGGCAGAAAGTCAGGAATTTTCTATTAAACTAGATGATTTAAATCAGCGAGACTGGTTACAGGAGTGGGAAGTACATCTACAATCTAATCAAGGTAATATCTTTGACGCGGCTATGACAGTAGCCCCTGTACGCAACATCAAAGGTAAATTGGTCAGTTGGCGCTGGATAATACGTGATATCAGTGAATCCAAGCAGATACTTAAGGCCTTAGATAGTAGTAATTATGATCTAATACAGAATCACCCTTGGCATTTTTATAGCAAAGGAGAAACCATACATCTAGAACCTCAAATAATTTGGTTAGTATGTCAAGGTTTGGTGAAATTAACGACCCTTCATGAGCATGGTCAAGAAGTGCTTGTCGGATTAGCAGGGCCCTCTATGCCTTTTGGTTCTAGTCTGACTTCTCTAAGTACTTATCAAGCTACAGTCCTCTCAGAAAGTGCCGAGTTAGTTTGCATTTCCCTTCAAGAAATAGCCGCTTGTCCCCGTTTAGCTCAAGCTCTTTTAGTGCAAGTTAACCAGCGACTCAAGCAAGCAGAATCACTTTTAGCTATTGCAGGTAGAAGACAAGTAAAAGACCGTTTGTACCATTTCTTGCTGCTATTGAAACATGAAATTGGTCAGAAAGTACGGGGAGGCATGCGTTTACCTGTTCGCCTTACTCATCAAGAACTGGCAGATGCTTGTAGTACGACTAGAGTGACGGTTACGCGGGAGCTGGGCAAGTTACAGCAACAGGGCAAGATTACCTTTGATTGCAAGCATTACCTGATTCTGAAAGAGGGGTTTGGGGAATAGTTGTTAATGGGGAACAGGGAACAGGGAACAGGGAACAGTAATTGTAGTGTGGGCAAGCTCAACCAACGATAAACGATAGTATAAGTTTTTCAAGCTATAGGGAAGAAAACTAAGGCTGGCTCAAATAAATTAAACCCGTAGGTAGACGTTAAAGCAAATCGAGAAGGTTAACGTAGTTAGCGGCGATCGCAAAGATAAAAACAACAAGAGAGTATGAGAGAGCGAGGATTTCCTGGCAGAAAGCTAGTGCTTTGGTTGCTGCTGGCAATGCTTTCCTTTAGTCTGTCGGGGATGCCTAGTTCAGCTAAAAATGCAGAATCGTTTCAAATTTTAGATCAACACCCATCGCCAATCACGGAACCGGAACCTACTGTCCCCCCATCTCCCACGGGATCAGTACTTAATAACCCCCAGGAATTTGAAGAATTTGTAGACAACTTCTTTAATGAGGAGATGTCGAAGAATCATATCCCAGGTGCTGTCATCTCAGTGGTGAAAGATGGAAAACTTTTTTTCGCCAAGGGTTATGGTTATGCCGATGTAAAGGAAAAGATACCTGTTGATGCCGATAAAACCCTCTTTCGTGTCGCTTCTATCTCCAAACTCTTTGCAGGTACAGCGGCGATGCAGTTATACGAACAGGGAAAACTAGATTTAAATGCTGATGTTAGTCAGTACCTCACCGACTTTGAGATGGAAAACCCTTTCCCTGAGCCAGTCACAGCAGCCAGGATGATGATGCACACCGATGGGACTACTAGAGAGCGAATTGGACTGGCCGCTCGCACGGAAGGGGAAATGGAACCGTTGGGAGATTACCTCGCTGACCACATGCCTCCTATTGTCTGGCAACCGGGTGAACTCTACAGTTATTCCAGTCACAGTATTGCCCTCTTGGGTTATTTAATAGAAAAAATTTCTGGCATTCCTTTTCCCCAATACGTTGAGGAAAACATCCTCCAACCCTTGGAGATGCAGCGCAGCACCTTTCTCCAACCACCGCCACCTGAGTTAGCCGATAATTTGGCGGTAGGTTATCAGTATCACAAGGATGAGTTTAAACCTGTCCCTTTTCTATATCTCAATATTGCTCCGGCGGCGGCCATGAGTGCGACGGCTACGGATCTGGCTAATTTTATGATCGTCCATCTGCGGCAAGGTCGCTACAAAAACTCGCGCATCTTAGAGGAGGATACAGTGGAGCTGATGCACGAGCAACACTTCACCCAGCATCCCCTATTACCTGGTACTGGCTACACCTTTCGCGAACGGTTAGAAAATAACCTGCGGATGCTGGGACACTTAGGAAGTTTGCGGGGGTATTCTAGCTCCCTTACCCTAATGCCTGACCAAGATATTGGCATTTTTATTGCTAGTAACAGCTTTAGTGGGATACATAGCAAACTCCTAAGCCAGC
>JBAUJE010000452.1:0-11265 GCA_049683475.1 Coleofasciculaceae cyanobacterium
GGCTGTCAAAAGAATAGAAAGGAAAAATCCGATGGCATTGCACTGACCAATGACTGATCCCTATCTACTAGCGGCAGGTTTATTAACTGCAGGACCTATACCAGTTCCCCCCCCACCAGTACTACCACTGAATTTGCCAGATAACCTAGCAGCACTTTTAGCCTCAACTGCGGCTAGGACATTGCAGTCTGTTGTCAATCCCAAGATTGAGCCAGTTGCTGAAACAACTTATCCTGAATTTAGTCCTGAACCTCTTTCTAGCGTAGAACTTACTCACTTCAGTTCAGAACTAGCTACTTCTGACCAAGCGTTACCCAAACCTCAGCCGAGGGATCTCGCACCAGTTTCCGGTAGCCAGCTTTATTACCAAAGAATGATTGCCCTGAAGGCAGGTAAAATTTACACAAGTCTTAGAGCTGATAGCTTCCAGTCATTTTTTTCCAAAAGCTCATTCCCTAATGCCGCACCGCTCAAAAAACCCACCCATCAGCAGTGGAAACTTCTTCTAGAACAGGAAGCAAAAGCCATGAGCAAAGGACAGGGAAACAATCGCCTTGCTATCTTAGTTGGAGATTCCCTTAGTCTTTGGTTTCCTTCCGAGTTACTTCCCGGTGGTCAGTTTTGGCTTAATCAAGGAATTTCTGGCGAGAATTCTAGTCAAATTCTCAACAGATTATCTGCCTTTTCCCAAACTAGACCCAGTACTATCTATATTATGGCTGGCACTAATGACTTACGCCAAGGTGTAACAGACCAAGTAATTCTCAACAACTTACGTCTGATTTTGCAACGCTTGCGCCTCAATCACCCACAAGCTCAGATTATTTTGCAATCAATTCTTCCTACTAGGTTGGAGGCAATTCCTCAAGAGCGGATTAGGAACCTCAACCAACAAATTGCTATCATCGCTCAACAAGAAGGAGCTGGCTATCTTAATCTTTACACTTCGTTTGCCGATGAACAGGCTCAGTTACAACGGGAACTGACTACTGATGGCATACATTTGACTCAGCTTGGTTACTATGTCTGGCAAAGTGCCCTCAACTATGCCGAATATGTTATGGCTGCTTATTAAAGAGTAAAGGATGAGAGATTTTTGGCAAAGCTGTTTATGGTTGACTGCCAATTTCATACCTCATCCTTGATAATTCGGACTTAATTCATTTCCTCAAAATAGCTTGCCGCGAAACCAGCTTTTCTATATCTGCTTGGGTTTGCTGCAATAACTCCTCCCGGCTATCTGCTGCTTTGGTAAGGGTGGGGACTAAGTTACGGGCTTGTAATGTCATGTGAAGCTGAAGCTCAGCCACGTACTCACTAATACCTTCATGAAAAAAATCATTTTGGGCTTGAGTAGAAGATAAGTTCACAGTGTTTTCCTTCCCTGACTTTGGGCTGTTTGTCAAAATTGGTAAGAGTTATCTCTAACACCCATAGAAGCTACCACTACTGAAGCTATGCTCTTATGACTCTGCAATGAAGCTTAAAGATTAGTGGAAGATTTTTGCCATATTTGTAAAGTTCTGCTAACTTATCGTAAGTGCTTTTAACAATGAAAAAGCAAGTGCCTTTATTTTTCTTGTTAACCAATCTCATTAACTATTTACCTAGATCCGGCAAGAAAGCCCTCGAAACATGCGACGGGAGTGTCAAGGCACTGCTGATCCTTCTACGGGACGTACTATTGTCGATTCTAGTTTTTGCTCTGGCTCGAAGATGGCTTGGAGAGATGCCTCCAAGGTAGGAGCCATGACAATCTGGTTTTCGTAGACCACAATTACCCGCACTAAAGTTGGTAAGCTGTTGCGATCGGCTTCCAAGTATAGTGGTTCAACATAAAGCAGCGATCGCTCAATGGGAATTACCAAAAGATTACCTTGAACAGCTTTTGAGCCTTGGCGATTCCAGAGAGAAATTTGCCGAGAGATTTCTGGGTCTTGATTAATTAGGGCTTCAATTTGCTCTGGGCCATAGATTAGCTCCTGCTTAGGAAACTGATATAGCAATAACTTACCGTACTGATCACCATCAGAACGACCTGCTAGCCAAGCAATTAAGTTATTACGACGAGCAGGAGTATAGGGGTGAAGCAAAACGAACTCTTCCGATTTCGCTGCTGGCAGTTTCATAATTAAATAGTAGGGATCTACGGCTTGGGACTCATTACCGTAAATCTCTTGGGGAATCCGCCAGAGGTCTTCCCGGTTATAAAATACCTGGGGGTCAGTCATGTGATACTTCAGCAATCGCTCTGATTGGATACTAAATATGTCCACTGGGTAGCGAATGTGAACCCGAAGGCTAAGGGGCATCACATCTAGGGGTTTGAAGAGGTTAGGAAAAATCTTATTCCAAGTTTGGATAATCGGATCTTGGGGATCAGCTACGTAAAAAGTGACCTTGCCACTGTAGGCATCAATAACAACTTTTACGGAATTACGAATGTAGTTAAAAGAGTTTTGACCAGGGTCTGAGTAGGGGTAGTGATTGCTGGTAGTATAAGCATCAACAATCCAGTAGAGATAGTTCTCCGTCTCTCCAGATTCTCCATCACGAGCATCAGCTGTAACAATGTAGGGGTCGCCATCGTAGCGTAAAAAAGGTGCGATCGCTCGAATACGCTCGTTAATATTGCGACGGAACAGCATTTTAGTTTGGGGCGTAAAATTCCCGGTAAAAAGCATTTGCCAGTCTTTGAGATACTGGGCAAACAAAAGCCTACGCCAAACTGAACCAATAGCAATGCCACCACTACCGTCATAGGTGTTATAAACGTTATCTTCCCCACTCGGGTAGTCTAGTTCCCCTGTTTCAGTAGGGGTCATAACGTAAGTATTGGTTAGCTCTCCATAGTAAATCCGAGGCTTACCAATAGGAATACTGTCCCGAATTAGAGGACTAGAGGTAAATAAAGCACCACTTTCGCTTTCCTCTCGACCTGTACCAATGTCTTTAACAAAATAATTAGGAAGTCCTCCATCATCGGCTGTATTGACGGGAGAGAGAGTAAAGCCGTAGCCGTGGGTATAGAAAAGGTGTTTATTAACCCAGGTTTTTGCCTCTTCCGGGACATCTTGGTAGTCTAGCTCCCTAGGAGCAATTAGTACTTGTTGCTTGGTTGTAGTTGAAGATGAAGAAAAAGCACTAGGGGAGGAAGCATTTTCTTGCTCACTCTCTGACCCTTCAAAGGAGGGAGGTACACCAGTTGCCCCGGCTTTGAGGGTATAACGATCAATATCAGCGTCTGGAAATTCGTAGTAGGGTCTGATTCTTTGTAGCTGACGATTAGTTTGTAGTATCGGCCGAGTATCCCAGAGGCGGATGTTGCGAATAGTTAGGCGATTTTCCGCCAATTCGGTACTAGTGAGTTCTCCTTCGGGATCAAAAGTTTTAACTTCAATACTATTAAGGTCAAAGGCTTTTCTGGTTAGGGCAATAGAGCGTTCGATGTAGGGTTTTTCTCTCTCTAGTTCGTTTGGTTGGACACCGAAGCGCTGCACCGTAGAAGGTACAATCAAGCCTGCTATAACCGCCGCAGCTACATACAATCCGAACAAGGCTAGAAACACTTTGCCCGATTTCCTGAGACGCAACGACGACCAGAAAATTGTCCTTAAGAGCAAAAAGATCGCGATCGCCACAGCCAGGATACTTAAAATCGTATTTACTGGCAACTGAACTGTAACGTCGGTATAGCTTGCTCCGTAAGTAACACCACGGTTTGAATATAGTAATCCGTAGCGCGAGAGCCAATAACGCAAGGCTAGGATAACAACGACTAGACTACTTAGTCCGTAGAGATGGCGCAGCTGGAATTGAGAAAACCCTGGAAATTTACCTTGTGATAGGCTGTCTCCTGAGACTAAATATGTCAATACCACAGCTACTAGGGCAAAAAGAAATAGTCCTCCCAACCAGAAATCTAACAACTGCCACATCGGTAGCTTAAACACGTAGAAGCTAACATCATTGCCAAACAGTGGTTCTTGGGAGCTAAAAGTAGTGGGATAGAAAAAGCGCAAAATCCGACCCCAGTATCCAGCCAGCACTAGGGACCAAAGCACACTCAGTACTAAGGCAATTGCTTTCAACCCGAATTGAGCATTAATAATCAGTAAAACCACAACGGTTACAACTATGCCTAAAAGCCAAATTTGCTCTGGCACTTGCTGTAAAAGTATTTCACCTGCTGAGGACCAATCAAATCCGGCTGGCAAGTTAGGCGTTATTTTCGGCAAATTAAAATCGGGATGCCAAAATGCCAAGGTAGTTTTGCCATAGTGCAGCAGCATTAGGCCGACAAGAAAGCTGAGGAGAAGAACTACTGGTAGAAGCGATCGCAGAGTCAAGGTTAAGAAACTAGAATTAGCTGGGGATTCGTCTAGAGTTGACGAAAGGCGTTTCCTAACTGCTGGGGTTGTTCTTTGCCAATGCAACGGTCGAGTAAAGGCGTGGAGTTTACCCTTCTTCTCAGTAAAAGGGTTAGTTGAAGCTGAGGGTTGCTCTGAGTCGAAAATATTATTTGGATACTTGAGACGATTGGCAAGAAAAAGATTGCCGAATAAAAACCCAGACGAAATGCTAAAGGCAACTACCCAAATAATTAGCTGAGTCTTTAAACGCAAGAGTAGCACAGCCAGGTAACCAACTTCCCTGAACCAGAGAATTTCTGCTACCAGGTTAGAGAGCAAATCCCAAACTAGGAATAATCCCACTAGACAGGTAACAAACCGAAAAATTTGCTGCTGGAATTTCCTCTTCATGTTTAATTGGGATTAGTAAGCTGTTGTGCATTTAAACTGCAGATTATTCAGTTAAGAAACAAGCCGTCAAAGCCTCTCCGTGTCTCCCTCTCTCCGTGTCGCCGTGTCTCAACAGGCAAACTACATGCTTGAGAGCTTAATCCCCTCCCTACCCCAAAACTTTATACTCAAATGGGAAATAGAAAAGTGTAAATAGATTTACCATTCCCTATTTCCCATTCCCTATTGGCGATTAGCAGCTTACCTGTGGGCAAACTTAGCCAAATTGCTCCCCACTATCCAAGTTAAAAAGCATTTGTAAAGATTGCATAGCTTTCCGTCGGGTTTCAATATCCTGCTGCGCTCTTAGCTGCACCATTGGATCATGAAGAATTTTGTTAACGATCCCCCTAGTTAAAGCTTCAATCACTTCTTGATGTTTTTCGGCAAATTCTGAACCGAGACGCGATAAAGCTTTTTCTAGCTCTTGTTCACGAATGCTTTCTACTTTATTTCTCAGACTGCTAATGGTGCTGACGGTTTCGAGAGAACGCCACCAGGCTTCAAAGTTTTCTACCTCTTCTTCTAAGAGTACTTCGGCTTCCATTGCCATCTGGCGGCGGCTTTCTTGGTTCTGAGCTACTACTGCTTTTAAGTCGTCAACATTAAAAGCCTGAACGTGTTCTAGCTCATTAACATCAGCAGTGACATTACGAGGTACGGAGATATCAAACACCATCAAAGAGCAGTTTGAATCTAGAGTTGTTTCTAGTTTAGAGCGGTCTAGTAGTGGTTCACTAGAGGCTGTACTAGTAAAGACAATATCTGACTTGGCAATTACTGTCATCATCTCCGAGAGTTGGTGCAGTTTAAGGCTTGCTTGTGCAAACTTACTAGCTAACTCTTCGGCTCTCCTAGAAGAGCGATTTAGAATGGAAATATCAACAGCACCTTTGGCAAGAAGGTGCTTTACTAGCAAGCAGGACATTTTTCCCGCACCGACAATAGCAAAGCGATAGGGTGCCAGGTTCTCAACTTTCATCTGAGCTAATTCCACCGCAGCTGAGCTAATGGAGACTGCTCCTGTACCAATGCTAGTTTCTGTACGAACTCTTTTGCCAGCTGTGATTGCATCCTTGAAGAGACGGTTAAGTAAGCGTCCGATCCCTTTATGTTGCTGACCAATTTTGTGAGTGTGCTTGACCTGGGCTAAAATTTGACCTTCCCCAAGCACTAGGCTGTCAAGACCAGCCGCAACCCGCATTAAGTGCATGACTGCATCTTGGTGTAACAAAACAAAGAGATGTTGCCGTAGTTGCTGCAAAGGAATCTGAGCATTATCTGAGAGGAACTGGCTCAGTTCGCGAATTCCTTGCTCAGTTTCTGTAGCGACGATGTAAATTTCTAGCCTGTTGCAGGTGCTGAGTATCCCCACCTCTTCAATGTGGGGGTAGCTCGAAAGCTGAGCCATAACGCTTTCCATCTTTGTGTCTGGAATGCTCAGTTTTTCCCGAACCTCAACTGGCGCTGTCTTGTGGCTGAGACCTACGACTGCAATATTCATGTTCCTTCCCAATATTTATATTGTCGTCTTTAGAGTTAGATTGGCAGAATGTTAGTCACAAAGAGTTAGGAGAGATAAGCTGTCGCGCATTTAAATTGGTTATGAGTAGCGACCAAAATGGTAGCATTACCAGGACTTCGCAACATTAACAATAAGGTTTAAATGGTTAACAGCTTAGTGACTTTATATAATCTCCAAATTTTAGGCTTTAATCAACTGCTGTATTTACAACGCCTGATTATTGATTGGCTTAAATGAAATTTACCTGTCGTCTAATAGATGATAGCTGCCGTAGTTACCTTCAAGATAAATAATTCAGTTGCTTATCGATTAAGACCTAATTTATGCAGTTTAGGAACACTCCATCTGTAGCTAGCTAAATTTACTTGATACAATCCTTTTCAAGATTGATCATATCGCCAATAAATGAGTACGAATCACTTACAAAAAAGACTCGTACTCTAACGCTTATTATGGGTGGTACTCAATTTAGCAAAACTAAAAAATACAAACATCTTAGTTGCTGAAGATACTGGATGTCTCAACCAAAATCAAGGGTTTTCGATAGAGAGGGAAATTCAGTAATGTTCTTGACTAAATAGCCTAAAAGCTACCAGCAGACGGTTTCTTTGTTTGAATCGTTAAAAGGGTATGGTACGACGGCGAACTTAGCTGCTTAGCCATCGCCCATACTCTGACTATCGATCAATTGAGGATACTTACAAAATAAGCCAGTATCTTGAAATTAACTCAGTTCTATTTCAGTTCTAGGTACTTGGGATTGTCAAACATGTGAACTGTATCGACAAACCGAGCAGTCTTGGACTGACTGGAAATTACTAAACTCTCAGTCCTTGCTCCGCCGTGGAATAAGCGGACACCTGCCATCAGATCTCCAGGGGTAATGCCACAGGCTGCAAAAAGGACTGTCTGACCTCCGGCTAGCTCCTCAGCACTATAGACCTTGTCGAGATCTGTAATATTCATGGATTGGAGGCGCTCTATGTTACTCTCCTTACTTTCACCAATTAGACCAGTTTTAACAACTGCTGGATCATAGATTAGCTGACCCTGAAAATGTCCACCCAAGCAACGCATAGCCGCTGCTGAGATTACTCCTTCCGGTGCTGCACCAATTCCCATCAGAGCATGAATGTTTGTACCGGAAAAGGCACAGGAAAGAGCAGCTGAGACATCGCCGTCGCTGATCAGTCTTACCCTAGCTCCAGCATCGCGAATTTCTTTAATTAGCTCATTGTGACGCTCACGCTTCATCACAACTACCACTAGTTCCTCAATCGAGCGCTCTAAGCACTCAGAGAGAATTTTCAGATTTTCGGTCGCCGACTTGTTAATATCTACATGACCTCTAGCTTGCGGTGGCGCTGCTAGTTTCTTCATGTAAAAGTCCGGTGCTGCAAACAGACCACCTTTCTCAGAAATTGCTAGTACTGCCATGGAACCTGGTTGACCATAAGCCACCAAGTTTGTTCCTTCACAAGGGTCAACAGCAATATCAATTTCTAGCAGTTCGTCTGGGTTACAGTAGTTTTTAGCATCCTCGCGGGTGCAAATACCTACTTCTTCACCGATGTAGAGCATGGGTGCGTCATCACGCTCACCTTCTCCAATTACAATGCGACCGCGCATATGAATATTATTCATCCGCTCCCGCATTGCTTCTACCGCTACCTCGTCAGCGGTATCCTTTTCTCCTTTGCCCATCCATTTGGCTGAAGCAAGAGCGGCCTGTTCGACCACTTCAATAATTTCTAAACCTAGCGTAGTTTCCAGCACGAAGCTTTTCCTCCCAACTGCGGTAGTTTGACCCGACTTTTTTAATAACCACTCCAGTTTTAAAGTCTATCAGACCTAGGGATCACCTCGAAATCTAGTCTGATCTGGGTTTCGTTAAGTTTTAATGCAATAGGAAACTTTGGTCGGAGCAGTAGTCCTTCACAAACCATTGAAATCAAACTAGATAAACTTGACTAGGGATTACCTAGAATATTTTCGATTCCTACCAACCAAGATAAAGCTTAATTTACATGTCCAGAACACTCGGTACCCAGTCCTTATCAAAGTCTCGCGGATCTGAGCGCCAAGAGTTGGATGTGCAACTAACTCTTGCTTTAGTGATCGCTTTTGGACTGGCAGTTCTTATTTACGCTGCTTTACTTCCCCTACGCACATCTGCTCTTGGCATTTTGCTCTACGAGAGGGGATTAACTCAGTATGCAGTCATTTTTTTAGCTTGCACAGTAGTCACTTTTACCACCATAAAATTCGCTAAACTGCAAGGAGAATTGCGCGCCCTCCGCCAAGGCTGTATTCCTCGTGACCTATCTTTACAAGACCCAACAGCAGAGTCTGTAGAGATACTCAGGCATAATTTATCCCTTTCCCAGCGCTTGATTGCTGTTCGCTGTAGTCGGGTTCTTGCCGCTTACAGATATTCCGGTAATCGTAAAGCAGCCAGTGAATTAGCCCTAGATGACTCCTCATTTTACCAAGCAGCTTCAGAATCTTCCTATTCTTTCCCACGCATTCTGATTTGGGCAATTCCCCTACTAGGATTTATTGGGACAGTTGTTGGTATCAGTAGTGCTGTAGCCGGTTTTTCCAGTTTCTTGGAAGATGCTGGTAACATCGACCAGATTAAAGAGGGTATTGGTCAAGTTACGGGAGGATTAGCGATCGCTTTTGACACTACCCTACTTGCCTTGTTACTGAGCGTTGTAGTGATGATTCCCTTAGTACTAGTTGAACGCTCTGAGTCTCGGCTACTTCTGGCAATTGATGTTTACATTAACGATAAGCTACTGCCCCGGCTCAGAGAGACTTCGGCTACCCTAGATGAGAGTGCCCTCAAAAATGCTGTTGGTCAAGCTTTCCAGACCCATTTACCTAGTCCTGAAGCTTTAGTTCAGCCGGCGGAGGAATACGCTAAACAGGCTGCAGCTAAGCTTAGCCAAGGTTTTCTTGCCGAAGTAGGCAAAATTCACGGCACAACTACAACCTTGATAGGACAACTAGAAAAATTGAACCAGTCAGCTTGGCAAGAGCGTCAAGATTTTCAGGCAGCTTTACAACAGCAGCAGCAAACCAGTACTACAGCTTTTTCTAACCTAGTTAGTGAATTACAAGAAACTAATTTACGGTTACTAGAAGAATTTAAGACTGGTAATTCTGATATAGCCAAAGGGTTATTTACTCAAGCAGAAAAGCTCAGTAATCAACTAGAGCAAGCCGCAGAAGCATTACAAGAACGTGTTAGTAGTCTAGAGAGATACTCGGCTCAGGTGGCAGAGATTGCCCAACTACAGCAAAGCTTGGATCAGACTCTACGTTCTCTGGAGAAATCAGCACATTTAGAAGAAGTTCTGATTAAAGTGCAGGAAAATCTAGGACAACTTAAGCCTGTTCTAGAAAAATTAAATCGACCTCGTCGTATTACTTTCGTAGAAAATGAAAATGACAACTAACTTATTAGCAATCAACTAATGTCTAGGTATCGCCGCTCTGTTCCTCGCAAGCTTATCGAAACTGAGTTATTCCCTTTTCTGTCAGTTCTTGCTTGTACTATTGGGACATTAATTTTACTGATAATTGTTGCCTCAACCCAAATTTTTCAGCCAGAAGTAACCATCATTGCCAAGAGTGAAGATGGTAAAAATCAAACCAAGATTCCCCGCTACATTGAATGCCAAGAAGATGGCATTATTATCCATCCTGGTAAGGAATTTGTTCCGACAGAAGATATAGGTAAACCTAGCTCTGCTCTAGCCTCATTAGTGAATGAAGTTAGTACTCGCAAGAATCAGGAGTATCTAATTATTGCTGTCAGACCAAATGGAATTGAAGTTTTTCAGCAGGTTCGAGAATTAATTGAGCAAAGAGATATTGATATCGGTTTCGAGCCAATTGAACAAGGCTGGCAGCTCAAATTGCAAGAATCTTCACCCAATAATTGATCATGAGAAGACGACGCTACCGACAAAGTACTGCCCCCACTCAAAATTTAGATTCTTTCTTGGATATTCTTACTAATACTGTAGGAGTGTTAATGTTTATTGGTTTGTTTGTCAGTCTTTTAACTGTTGAAACAGACACAGTTGTTCGCACTCCCTTAGTTTCCGATTCTCAAAAGAATCCCTATTTCTTGGAAGTTCGCGACAACGAAGTTTTTTATCTAGATAAAGAACTAGTTGACGAAAAGCTACAGAAGTATAGTGACTCTTTGTCTTCTTGCGAAAAACCCAAGGAGCCATCTGTTTTTAATGTTGCTCTCTATGAATACTATCTTTCTCAGTTGAGGGAATACAAAAACTGTGTAAGATTCCAGTCTCAAAGATTGAGTAATTTTCAAACTCTGACATCTAACTATACAGTATCCTTTGGCTTTAATTCGGCTGGATTAGTATTTAAACCAAGAGAAACCGTCGCTGGTGAATCTCCCAAACAATTATCCCAAAAAAACTCAGAATTTCAAGCTATCCTGAATAAACTAAACCCCCAAACAGATTATCTTGCTTTTCTGGTTAGACCAGATAGTTTTAGTACTTTCCGAAGAGCTCGGGAAGTTGCCGGGGAAAAGAATTTTGACGTTGGTTGGGAACCGATGAAAGCAGACACTGCTATTGTTTTTGGCTCAGGGGGTAGGAGTATCGGTGTGCAGTAAATATCGGCACACCACAAACTAATCAGTAAAGATAGGGTCTGAGATCACCCCACGCCTAGAAGGGCGGGGGGTTCGACAAGTTACTCCAACTCTCCCCAGCTCTCGGTCAAGTCAAACAGGCATAGCTGCACGGCTTCTCCTACAGCATCTGGGTTCTTATTGGTTTGGCTTAATGGTTCCTGGTCGATCTTCTCTGACGCGGATGCTGCATCAACGTTGACAAACCGAGGATTGCCGATTGAAGATTGGTTGTATGTATTTTCTGCCTGTTTCCAAGC
>JBAUJE010000453.1:0-39210 GCA_049683475.1 Coleofasciculaceae cyanobacterium
CAACCCCAGCTTGCTCGCTACTCGATTTGTGCTGGGACACCCCGCCTTAAGCAAGGAACTCCTCAGATGTGGACACCAGCAGTAGGCAAAATCTTACCTTTTCTCAATAACTTGCTCTCCCAGCAGAAAAGCGGGGAAAATTCTTTGCCAACTCATTTACCTTTTACTGGCGGCTGGTTAGGCTGGCTAGGCTACGATTTAGCCTGGGAGATAGAGCAACTACCGCGTCTGAAAGCTGATCCCCTACCTTTCCCTGAGGCTTTCTGGTACGAACCTGCAACTTTTGCCGTCCTCGATCACCTTCAACAAACACTGTGGTTAGCTGCTACTTGTGAAGCCGAACTAGACCAATTGCAGCAACGCCTAGAGAAATTATCCCCTCCTTCTTGGCAACTCTTAAAGACCAAGGATTTGCCTCCGTTCCCCACCTTCCTAACCTCCCAGTCCCATTATCAATCTGCCGTTGCTCAAGCGAAAAAGTACATTCAAGAGGGTGACATTTTTCAGGCTAACCTTTCCCTGAGATTTCAAACCCTTACCTCAACTGACAGTTGGCTGATTTATCAGAATCTGCGGCAAATTAATCCTTCTCCCTTTGCTAGCTATTGGCAAACTCCCTGGGGTAGTGTGATTAGTTGCTCTCCGGAACGACTAGTACAGTTACAGGGACAACAGGCACAAACACGGCCTATTGCCGGAACTCGCAAGCGTGGCGCTACTGAGGCAATTGACCAGCAACTAGAACAAGAATTAATTTCTGATCTCAAGGAAAGAGCAGAACACATTATGCTTGTCGATTTAGAGCGTAATGACTTAGGGCGAGTTTGCCAGTGGGGTTCGGTAAAAGTTAATGAATTCATGACAATTGAGCGCTACAGTCATGTCATGCATTTAGTCAGCAATGTTGAAGGTATCCTGGACGCTCATTACAACGCCGTTGACCTGATTCGCGCCTTATTCCCTGGTGGAACCATCACAGGTTGTCCTAAGGTTCGCTGCCTGGAAATTATTGAAGAACTTGAACCGGTGCGTCGCAGCTTATTTTATGGCTCCTGCGGCTATCTTGACCAACGCGGTAACTTAGACTTAAACATCCTGATCCGCACTCTCCTCGTTACCAATTTAGGAGCAGGATTAAGTATTGAAGAGGATGCCTTTAGCCCAACCAACTCAGCACTCAAGTTAGTTTCAGGTCAAGTAGGAGCTGGCATTGTTGCTGAGAGTGAGCCAGAAAGGGAATGGTATGAGTCGCTCCAGAAAGCTCAGGCTCAGTTAGCAGCTCTCGATGTTGGGATTTTATAATTTTTACCGCCCTAAAACTCAACATTACTGAATTACTGATATGCTACCTCAAGGTAGATTTTGGCCGTCTTAAGGCAAATTTTCAATCTATACTAATTACCGAATCAAGCTATTATCTATTAACTAAATGGCTTGAACCAGAGTTAGCGCTTTGGGTATCCAGGTGAATCGTCCCAATCCCCCAAATCAGGGTTGGGTATTTGTAGTGGGGAGGTTGATGAACGCCGAAACTTACCTAAATCACCCAACATTTGGCTTGCTTTTTAGAGTCTGCATGGTTGAGGAAAACCAGGAATTGTTCACCACTCTCTATGCCCAGCGCCTATTTTTTGTGGTGACAACCAGTAGCAATGGTCTGACCTTTGAACCAATTAGTCGTTCA
The DNA here is from genome assembly GCA_049683475.1 of Coleofasciculaceae cyanobacterium. Taxonomy (GTDB): domain Bacteria; phylum Cyanobacteriota; class Cyanobacteriia; order Cyanobacteriales; family Coleofasciculaceae; genus JBAUJE01. The sequence goes on from JBAUJE010000453.1 coordinate 1,685, forward strand.
GATGCACGCCACATGGTGGAAAATCGCCTTCGCTTGCTCCGTCGAACTGGTTCATCTCATGACTACGAGCAGCTTCAGCTCATCCATAAGCAAACTTTCCAATGACTGGCTTAATTACAGAACGTCTTGCCAAGATTCGTCAGCAGTTACCTAACCAAGTCCGGCTTATTGCCGTCACTAAACAGGTTTCGATAGAGGCGATGCGAGAAGCCTATGCCGCTGGAGTTAGAGATTTTGGCGAGAGCCGCGTTCAAGAAGCCCAAGAAAAGTTGGAACAGCTTAGTGATCTACCAGACCTGAACTGGCACCTAATTGGTCATCTCCAGAGCAACAAAGCCAAAAAAGCTTTGGAGCAATTCCAGTGGATTCATTCTTGTGACAGCTTAAATTTAGCTCAAAGACTGAATCGATTGGCAGATGAGCTGTCCTTAAAACCTCAAGTTTGCCTCCAAGTCAAAATTGTCCCTGATCCTAACAAGTACGGTTGGACTGTGCCAGAACTTTGGCAAGATTTACCAGTACTCGATCAGTGTGAGGCACTGCAAATTAGTGGCTTAATGACCATTTTGCCCCTGGGATTATCTCCGCCGGAAGGTCTTTGCGTCTTCGAGCGTACCCGTCAACTGGCTGAGCAAATTAGGCAGCAAAACTGGTCTAATTTGCAAATACAAGAACTGTCGATGGGTATGTCAGCAGATTACCATTATGCAGTGCAGGCAGGCGCTACAATGGTTCGTCTAGGGCGAACTATTTTTGGTGAACGAATTACGCGAAGGTCGGACAATTAGATAGTAGAGTACCCTCGGAGATGTCTTTTTCACCACTACTCAGTTTCAAAAGACTAATGTATACTTTTGACTTATATAAATTAATAGTCTTGATTAGTTTTAGTGGCTCTAGCTAGAGGTAATTTATTAATATTCCCTGAATTTTGAGCTAAAACATTATCTTGAGTAGACTGCTGCCTCTAAGATGGATGGCAAATGAGCAGTACTCTAGCGTCAAATTGAACCTATGAGGGAGAGTAAACTATGAGTGGCATTTTCACTAAACTAAAAGATTTTGTAGGCCTCAATGAGCCAGTAGAGTATGAATACGAATACGACGAAATAGACGGAGAGGCTTACCAAAATATCTATCAGCAAGAGCAGCCGGTAGTGCAAGCACCAACTGAAGAGGAACGTTCTAACCGACGTCGTATGCGGGAACGGGCAAATACAAGTGTAGGATCAGAAGCAGGAGTAGGGTCAAATTCGATGAACAACGTGATTGGGATGCCAGGAGCTGTTAATGGCATTTCGGAAGTGGCTGTGATTGAACCACGTTCTTTTGAAGAAATGCCACAGGTGATTCAAGCACTACGAGAGCGGAAGTCAGTGGTATTGAACCTGACAATCATGGACCCAGATCAGGCACAAAGAGCTGTAGACTTCGTTGCTGGTGGTACTTACGCTATCGATGGGCATCAAGAGCGCATTGGTGAAAGCATTTTCTTGTTTACGCCAAGTTGTGTTCAGGTAAGTACACAGTCTGGTGTTGTGCATGAAGTTGCTAATGCCACCATGCGTGAATCACGTCCATCTGCTCCCGCACCAGCCTGGATACCGGAGCAGGAGAGAATGGCTTAATAACAATTTTGGCTTTTAGTTCGCTGATTTGACTTAGTAACTTAAATTAGATGCAAGTCGCAAGAGGACATTCCGAGACTAAAAACTGGCGTGGAGGGAGTGTCAGACCAACTGATAGGCTGTTCTCGTTGAAGCGTCAACCCCATTCAGAGACGATTCCTTGTTAGGTGTCGCTTGGTAAGGGGTCACTGTGGCTTTTAACACGGTGAGTATGTCAGGAAGACCAAATCTAGAATGCTCTAACCAATAAGGGAGGCCGGGGTGTCTATTAAGCTTGGCGTAATCGGTGGTGGGGTGATGGGAGAATCTCTCCTCTCGCGCATCATTACCCAGCAGCTTTATTGTGCTGATCAAGTACTGGTAAGTGAACCGCAAGCTCCCCGGCGCCAACTTTTGGCAAAAAAATATGGCGTGAAAGTTACTTCAGATAACCGAGAAGTAGCTGCGTTATCAGATATCTTGTTATTAGCTATCAAACCTCAAGTATTTGAGGCCGTAGCGACTGACTTGATAGAGATTGAAAGTGACAACCAAACAGAAGGAAAACCGCTCGTCATCTCAATCCTCGCTGGTGTATCTTTGCCTAAGCTGGAAGAGGCTTTTGCGGGTAAGCCAGTAATTAGGGCAATGCCTAATACTCCGGCAACGGTAGGTGCAGGAATTACGGCAATCTCAGCAGGTAAAGTCGTTACCTCTAACCAGATGGCACAGGCAAGAGCAATTTTTAGTGCAGTTGGTGAAGTTGTAGAAGTGCCAGAGTCTTTATTAGACGCAGTGACTGGTTTATCTGGTTCTGGTCCTGCTTATGTGGCAATTATGATTGAAGCTCTTGCTGACGGAGGGGTTGCCGCAGGACTACCTCGTGCAGTAGCTTCTCAGCTAGCCCTTTCTACAGTACTTGGTACTGCTCAGCTCCTGTCTTCATCGGAACTACATCCGGCTCAACTGAAAGATCAAGTTACTAGCCCCGGTGGTACTACGATTGCTGGAGTTAGCCAATTGGAGCGTTCTGGTTTCCGTTCAGCTGTGATTGAGGCGGTGCAAGCAGCCTGCCGACGTTCTCAAGAGCTGGGCAAATGACAACAGAAATTATAAAAAGAAAATCATTAGCTGATTTTGGTTTCTGAGGGCATCTGTTGTCCGAGGCGAGGCTCTTTACCTTCGAGCATACGCTGAATGTTGTTGCGGTGACGCAGAATAACGTACACACCAGCAGCAAAAGCAAATAGTAAATAAGGCAGTGGTTGTGATAGGAGAATCATTAAAAGACAAACCACGCAGGCGCTAGCGATAGAGGCAAGGGAGACAATCTGGGAAGCGGCTAGTATAACGACAAAAACACCCAAAGTTCCTAATCCTACTGGCCAGGACATCGCTAATAAGATACCTAGACCGGTAGCAGCGGATTTGCCACCTGTAAAATTGATCCAAACTGATTTACTGTGACCTAGTACCGCCGCTAACCCAGCCAAGGCAACTAACCATGTCTTCCAGGTAAGGGGAATTATTGATGTCCCTAGACCAGCATAAAATATCTGGACAAGGGCGATCGCCAAGACTCCTTTCAAGGCATCAACTAATAAAACAACTAGTGCTGGTCCCTTTCCTAGGGTTCTGAGAACATTAGTTGCACCAATAGAGCCAGAACCATACTGACGAATATCAATTCCCTTAAGCAGATATCCTGCTAAATAACCAGTAGGGATTGAGCCTAGCAAGTAAGCGGCAATTAGGATTAAACCTGTCGAAGCCAACCTTAGCAACATTTTTTTGTTACTCCTTAAATTATTTCATTAGTGGTTGCTACAAGTGACTGGTTGGTTTTTTCTACTAGACTCGCTTCTTCCCCCTAGTAACCCTGGGCTCGACGGTCAATACCTAATTTAATACTGATAGGGAGACATTTTTTGCGGATCAGGAGCAAAGGCCAACCAGAGAGGAAACTGTAGTAGGGACAAACTGATTTGGTCTTCTGTCTCGTCAATAATGATTAAAGGAAGCTGCTTGCGAGTTATTAACCGATCAGCTTTTTGCACCAGAGCTGTCGCCTCTTCAAATAAGACTACACCTCTTTCTGGACCAAAATCAGAGCGTGATATACCTAAACAGTCCTGTAAACCTCTACGCCATTCTCCCAGTCGTTCAGGCGTGTTGGCAAGTACAAGAGTACGCAGATTCTCATCTTCGATGGTACGCAGAACGGAGATAACGGCTGAGGCAACTAAGATATTTTGTAAGCGACTGCCCATAGTGCGTATTGGTCCACGCCCACCTTGGGAGAAAAACCAATTAGAGACTCGTTCTGCGTGAATTGGCTCGAAGGTGCGGCGTAGTTGCCAAGAAGGGCCGTAGTAATCAGGCAGATTACGGTACTGGTCTAGTATGTTACGAATTTGCCTTGCTTGCTCTTGAAATCCCTGTTCAGCAAATTGGAGTTGATTCTTCTCGAGTGAGGTTTGTTCTGTTTGGAGGGGCGGCTTTTCAGAGATTTCTAGTACAGGGGATAATTCGAGCTCCTCGGCTGTCGTTACTAGATCTTCTAAGCTACCCACCAGATAATCTTTAAAACCTTGTACCCGAATTGCTAGATCTTGAGAAACCCCAGCAAAGGTGGAACGCATTTCTTGCCGGATGCGTTCTCGGCGACGTTCAAGTTGTTCAACAGAAATTTGTAGTGCCTGCTTACGCTGCTCTAATTCTGTTAAACCCTCTTGCACCATTTTTTCTAGCAGGGTTTGGTTTTTTGCTAACTGCTCCGACAATAGGTTCGCTTGGATTTCTTGTAAGCTAGCAATTTTCTCTCTTAACTTCTTTTCTTGACGCTCTAGCTCAGCTACAGTTTGAGTTAAACTACTACCTGTCTTACCTTGATCTGCCTCAGCTGAAGACGGGGTTTGTTCAACTTTACTTGTTTCCTTCTCTAAATTGTTATTATTCAGCTCCAATTTAGGAAGGTACTCTCTTGGTTCGACTGGTTTTGCCGAAACTGATTGAGAATTAGCAGTTTCTTCCCCTGTCACCCCCTGAAAGTCCTGATTAGGTAATTCGTCAGCCACAGAAAATTCTTGCCCCTCATCAGATGCCTGATCGGTTGCTTCTTGCCCTAGCTGTTGTTCACTCTCAACAGATCCCGTTGGCTCTTGTTCCGGATCTGGGAAACTCTTTTGAGGTTCGTCTGAATTCATCTAAAAAAATTAACTTTTGAGGATCAGCAATGGATTAAAGCCTAGGACAGCGTTGCTCTAGGCAGGTCTTAAGCATTTTCGGCTCAAAAAGAACGGGTAGGAAGTGAATGCTCTTAACTTCTTTGAAATAAAACAAAATTGGTACCGGTGTCCAAAAAATCCGCCAATTAAGCCAGTCTTGGTAGGGAAAACGTCGAAGCAACGTTTCAGAGCGATAGATATCCAAGGCTGTTTCAGTGAATTGTAGGCGAATAGTTGCAGCCTGAAACAAGAGAAAAACTCCTAGCAAGGCAATTGCCAATGCTACCCACTTTTGTATAAAAAATAGAGCCAACGAAGCAATTATTAAAACCGCAGGTAATTTAAAGCTGGGCGAAAGCTCAACAGTCTGTGTCGGAGTAGAAGGTGTAACGGAGGTCACTTTGCTTAAACCCGTAATTGTAAATGATTATATTCTAAAACGTCTATACCTCAGACTAGTTTAGTTTCGGCTGACCTACTAATCGCCCTTGCTTTAGAGAGTGGCTGTACCCGTTCCCTGAAACATCAGCCAGGACAAGAAAAAGTTGGCGATAAAGATTGCCAGCAAAGATGTGACTACAGCCGCAGTAGTAGATTTACCAACGCCCTTAGCACCCCCTGTAGTCGTTAACCCCCAGCTACAACCAATTATGGCAATTAAAAGACCAAAAACCAAAGCTTTAATTGTTGCAGAAAACAAGTCCCAGACATTGAGTAGCCTCTGAGCAGAATCAAGAAAAATAGACTGGGTAATACTGTTACCGTAAAGACTCGTAGCAATTAACAGTCCTCCCAGCATACCGAAAATGATTGAGAGAATCGTCAAAACTGGCAGCATTAAAGAACAAGCAAGGACACGAGGGGTGACAAGGTAATCAATTGGATCAGTTTTAAGAACATAAAGGGCATCGATTTGCTCTGTTACTTGCATTGTGCCAAGTTCAGCAGCAAAGGCTGAACCCACTCGCCCAGCCAAAACCACCGCCGCAATCATCGGTGCTAGTTCACGACTCAAAGCCAAGGCTAAAACTCCTCCGACTGCATTACCTGCACCAAAGTTAAGGAACTCTCTGGCTGTCTGAATTGTAAATACCATGCCGATTACGGTAGTAGTGATCATGATAATCAGAAATGACTCGGGTCCTACGGCTGCCATCTGATCTAAAGTATTGCGACGATGAATTTTTCCTTGAATCAGATGAAGTATCACTTGTCCAGCTAAGAAAGTTGCTGCTAGCAAGCGCCCGAACCAGATACCTAAGCTGACATGGGGGGAAGTATTGTTCATTGGTTGGTTACTAGTTATTAGTCATTAGTCATCAATCATTAAATAAGAACGAATCACTAGTGACTAATAACTTTGAACCCTATTTTTCATCATTGGATTCTACACGAAATCGTTCGACGGAAGTCAAAAGATCTCGTGCTACACCCACTAGATTTTGTAGTGATCCAGACACTCGTTGGGCTTCTTGGGAGGTTTCTTGGGCAGTTAGCTCCACAGATTGCATAACTTGGGCAACAGCTTGAGACGTTTGCGTCTGCTCTACGGTATCAGCGGCAATGGAACGAACTAAGGCATCGATACGATTTGACACTTGAACGATATCTTCTAGCGCTCTCTTGGCTTGTTCTGCCCGTCTGGTACCATCGATTACCTGTTGAGTACCTTCCTCCATTGCTGCCATTACTGAGCCTGTTTCGCTCTGGATTTGCAAGACGATTTGTTCAATTTCCTTGAGCGCTTTTGCTGAACGATCTGCTAGCTGTCGCACTTCGTCGGCAACAATGGCAAAACCTCGGCCAGCTTCTCCCGCTCTTGCCGCCTCAATACTAGCGTTAAGGGCTAGTAAATTAGTTCTGGAGGCAACGGCAGAAATTACGGCCACAATCTTGGAGATCTCCTGTGATGATTCGGCAAGTCTCTTGACTTTACGGGTAGTTTCTGCTACAGTCTCGCGTATTTGTAGAATCCCTGCTACAGTACGCTCAACAGCTTCTCCGCCCTTCTGAGCCGTGGAAGAAGCTGAGCGAGCCACTGCTTCTGCCTCTCCTGCACTCTCAGCTACCCGTTGAATTAGGTCAGTCATAACCTGCACTGAGTTGAGAGTCACAGCTAGTTCCTCAGCTTGCCTTAAGGCGTCAGAGGATAAACTACGGGCAAACACCTCACTATCGGTCGAACTCCTGGTCACTTGCCGTGCTGCTTGTTTAACCTGTTGCACGATTTCTCGCAGGTTTTGAATAGTTAGGTTGAAAGAGTCGGCAACCGCACCCAATACGTCAGCTGTAACTTCTGCTTGTACGGTCAAATCTCCTCTAGCGGCTCCTTCTACATCGTCTAGCAAGCGAATTACTTGGCGCTGTAAATCCTCTTTTGCTTGCTCTTGCTCTTCTGCTTTCCTTTGAGCCTCACTGGTAGTCGTGAGGATAACGCGAGCCATCTGGTTGAAGCCAGAGGCTAACTGACCAAATTCTCCTTCTGAGTAAATTGTGGCAGTGGCGTTGAAATTGCCTTGGGCAACTGATTCAAACTGGTTTTGCAGGTCTTGAGTTGCCTTTTTGATTTGGTTAGTACTCACTCTACCTAGTAATAGTGTGGTGCCAAAACCAGCCAAGCCCCCGACTAGGGACATCAGTGCTCCTGTCTTGCGTAAATGAGAAACAACATCTGGTTTTTCTTGGGCTACTGTAGAAGCTGAGACAAAGCTTACCAATGCTACAGCAACGGCAGAAGCAATCCCTGTAGCTGTAGCAGTAATCAGGTTTTTCTGAGAGAGGGAAGCATTTCTAAACGGCGCTAGCCAACCATCTTCAACACTAACGAGGGATTCTCCCTCAACCTCTCTATTTTGGTTAAAGACAGGAATGGCTTCTGAGGAATTACTAATACTAAACATCTCATCGTCGCTAGTTGAGTTATAGCTTGAGGAGATGTCCTCATCATTAGTCTTTGCCCCTAGACCCATCGCAGCTGCTCCTAGTGCTGCACCACTATTAATTTGTACGTCAAAATCACCAGGATCTTGAGTATTCTCATTAGAGAAATCTTCTTGGTCATCAAGAGAGAAATCAGGGATAGAGCCTAAATCATCATCTCCGAACACATCAAAATTATCGAGGAAGCTTCCCTCCTGATCCGTTGGACTAGAGTCAACGCCTTCTGAAAAACCAGATTCTGAGGTTTCGATCTCGTCTTCTAGTGAGAAAGAACCATCACCAAACTCCTCATCAAAGTTATCAAACTCAATGTCTTGGTTGTTTAGTCCGTTCTGGTTAAAGGTCGAGTCAAATAGCTTATTCTCGTCGAGATAATTATTGTTTGCCAAAGGTTTAGTGGCAGCAGTATTATCTTCAGCTAAGTCTTCAAATTCCTCTATATCCGTGGTTAAATTATCCTCAAGGTTGCCTGACCCCATCAGAAAAGTTCTTTCCTCATCAAAGGAGTAGTCAGAGCCGTATTCTCCTAGATCTTCATCGTTGTAGAAGGATGTTTCTACCTCAGGTTCTGACAAACCTTTATCAAATTGAGGTTGTTGGTCAAACTGCCAAGAAGCAGCCTCATCCTCTAGTTCTTGCTCATTTCCGTCTTGTCGAGCAACACTAGAAGAGTTATCCTCATCTATAGCAAAGTCACTGATCGGAGGCATGACAAAGGTTTCTTCACTATTGTCCGAAAGACCCTCAGAAAAGAATTCTTCTCCCTTTTCTTCTACAGCGCCTGTATCGAAATCTTCAAAATTGAATTCCGAGTCAGTCGTTTGTGCTGCTAACTGTTGCCAGTCCTCACTCTCTGCTTCTAGATCATCTGTAGCAAAAGCAAAGGGATCCTCGGTCGCAGAATAACTTTGCTCCCTCATGCTATCAATATCCTGGCTTTGGTCTGTTGCCTCATCCTCCGTTGCTGAAGTAACAAAAGGATCACTTGCAAATGACTCGCCACTATTTTCTTCTAAATCATCGACCTGGGTTTCATCAAAATTTAGGCTTTCTAGATCAAAGTCTTCTAAATCATTAACAGCTTGCAGTTCCTGCCAATTTTCAAAAGCCGGCTCCTCACTCAAATCATCTGTCTTACCCAGATCTGATTCACTGGTAGTAAAATCTTCTGAAAAACTATCAACTTGCCCATAATCTGTCGTATCTGAGGTTTGAATAGCGTACTCCAGACCGTTGTTGGCATAGTCAACAAAATCGGGATCAGAAGTCAGATTGAGTACTAATTCGTACTGTTCCCGGGCAACATCATACTGCCTCAAACCATAGCAATAGATATGACCCCTCAGTAAAAGTGCGCTTGGGTCCTCAGGAAAATCTTCAACCAAACGGTTGATAACCGATGCAGCTTCTTGATAGTTGCCCTGCAAATAAGCTTTTTCAGCTTTTCCATATTCCTGCGCGTAATCTGTACTTGATGCCATTTGCCTCCTCCCCGTGGAAATATCCCTGACATCATTAGACAAGTCTTAATCATAACCACAGTTTTAGAGACGTTCGAGCCGAACATATCTACAACTTTCCAATAAAAACGGTTTGATGCAAGGCTATAAACCTCTAAGACTTGTTCCTGATATCGGTAAACATTCGTCCTGCTTGACCAAGAAAAAAGGCAAAGAGAAAAACAGAACTATTTTGCTGATTCACTTCTAGCAATTTCTTCCTTTTTTCTTTAACCTTATCTTCATGCTGCCCATCGCGCTGTACGCAAAATTCGTTCCTGGTTCAACAAACGTAAAAATTTGTTAGACTCCTTGTCTAATAACCACTCCCCTTGTAAAAATGGTGCCATACTATCGGGAATATTAGTTGGCAACTGTAACTGTTCAACGTCTAGCCATGCCATACCGACGATCCGGTCGATGGCTAATCCAAGCATAGTATCTTGATCCTCGATGGCAATGATGGGAATTTCCTGTCGATCTGTATTTAGCATCTCCGTATCTCCTAGAAACTGACCTAGATCTGAAACCCAGATTACCCGCCCCCGAATATTCAGCGTCCCTAGTAGCAAAGGAGAAGCATTAGGAATAGCGGTGATCATATCTGGAGACTGAGATAGTACTTCTTTAATTCCGGTAGCAGGTAGTGCAAACTCACGACCGGAAGGGACATAAAACCGCAGATGTAGTTCACCTTCTGGGCTTTCTAGTTCCTGAAACTCAGGGGCTTGTTCTTGATCGGAGCCAGTTAAAAAGTCCGGATTGCCAACCATTCCCTTGAATACCTACTACATTTGTATATCTATGTTCTCAGGAGCTGTTTCACTGTTCCAATCAGCTCCGTTGGCTGAAAGGGCTTAGCGATGTAAGCATCTGCACCTTGCTTCATGCCCCAATAACGATCAAATTCTTCGCCTTTAGAAGAACACATCACTACTGGCACATTTTGGGTTTTTGGATCTGCCTTAAGACGCCGACAAACCTCGTATCCATTCATGCGAGGCATGACAATATCTAAGACGACTACATCAGGACTTGATTTTTGAATATGTTCTAAAGCTTCAACCCCGTCACTAGCCACAGCGACCGTCAACCCACTACCTTTGAGGAGGTCTGAAATCATCTGCCGTTGTGCAAGGCTGTCTTCTACAACCAAAACTGTGCTCATAACTCCCTACCTGACTCACCAGTGACCGGGGTGGACGCTTCTTTGACCCTGGGCTTCATGCTTAAACCTATTAATGATTCCTTGTAATGATTTTAAGTATCTTTCATCATCCTTTAATCATTAAAGGATATCCTCTCCTATTTGTACCTATCACCTAGTACTGAAGTAGCCATATCTTTATATCATGGGGGCAGACACCAGACGATTTATGCCTAGGCTGAGTTGCTGGTGTCCGTATTGCCTTTGTTCTGAGCTAACTTATCATTTCCTCTTTTCTGAGTACCAGGTCCAATGTAGGCTTCTAAAAGCATTAAAAGCTCACTGGCTCCAAATGGCTTGGTTAGATAATCTGTTGACCCTACCATTCTTGCTTTAACCCGGTCAATGAAGCCATCTTTCCCTGTAAGCATGATAATGGGAGTTTGCCGGAACGCTGTAGATTGACGCAACATGCCACATAATTCGTAGCCATCTAGTTGGGGCATCACTAAGTCACAGAGAATTAAATCTGGTTTCTCTCGGAACAGAAGGCTGAGAGCTTCTAGAGGATTTTGAATTGATCTAACTTCATATCCTTGAGAGTGCAACATAGATTCGACAGTCTTACCCAGCGTCAAATCATCATCTACACAGACAATACTGGGAATTTTGCGAGATTTATTAAGTGTCCATTCTCTTTTTCTAGCAGCCTTTTCTCGGTTCGTCGTCCTAAGCAATTGAATAGAACCCTGTTTGACATATGGATAAACTGCCCTAGCTACAGTTATTAGGTCACGATTAAGATAGCGAGCAATCTGACGCAAAGAGTTCTTGCCGTCCGACCAGTGAGCTAAAGTTTTAAATATATGCTCTGGTAAAGCATTGCGTAAGTAATCCTCATCCGTGATTAATGGACAATGATCTGGAGATTGGATATGGGGATGAAACTGTTTCCATTCCTGTACCTGCGTCATAATTTTGGTTACCAGTGGGGCAATCTCTAAGCTTGTAAGTTGGGGAGCTAGGGCTAGACTAATCTCAAAGATAAAATATCCATTATGTAGACTGAGAAGGTCAAAGAGGGTTTCGTGTACCATGTTTTTGAGGATAGTACGCCCTTGGGCTGGTGTGAGAACATTATGTTCGAGCAAAGTCCAAAGGTAACCGTACTCTGGTGCATGGGTCGAAGCAACGGAAGAGATCTCTAGTTGTTCAAGGGCTGTATTTGCTTTGTAGCGGCGTAGATAATCAGATAGACGTGCTGAGCTAGCATTCCCCGGAGCTGCGTATACAATTTGCCCATTGAGGAAAAAGACAAACCAGCTAGAGAAAAAGCCTCCTCGTTTTGCTTCCGGTTCAAGGTGATCAGATGCAGAAGTTGGCTGGTAGGAATCACTACTAGCTGTCTGACCCAACTCTTCTCTTTCTTTCCATGGTTCTTGTAAATTAGAACTTAGAGTAGGTTTTTTCTTATTGCTAGTGTCCCCAGATAGATAGACGTTGGGGGGATGATAAGCTTCAACCAAGAGTTCACCTGTTCTCTGACCTAATTCGATCAGTTGCAGGATACTGCGGATATCAATTTCATTCAATGTTCCCTGCATTTAACAAAAATCTGCTCCTAAAAACTTTTTGTTCACTCTGATAATCCAGCTGGCTATTGTAGGTTATGGATGGTTAGATATTGGTAAGCTGTAACATGTTTAATTTGATTGTGGTGACAGACAGGGAGAAGGTTTGAGAGTTCTCCAAAACTCACAACAAAAAATATGCTTCACTTAGATTTGCATTAGCTTATTGTTAACGAAAGGGAAATTATAGATAGATTCCTAGAGAGAAGACAGAAATTGCTCAAATTTAAGCAATAATCATAGATTTCTCTTAAATCACTGTCTTTAAGTAAACCAAAATTATCCGGTTGATATGTCCGCTTTGCATCTCTTCTGGTAATTGCTTAGGGAAGTTGATTGCCCTTATTTACAGATTAGTAATCCTTCCTTACTTATTCCGGCTTCAGCTTAGGTCTGTGTTGCTCGTCATGAGAACTGGACAAACTCTCTAAGCAATAAAAACGGGAAAGCTTGTGAGCAAGACACCGTAGAAGTTAAGTTACCAGACCTTAAGCTACTGTGGTAAGATGACATCTAATGATCTAGTTGTCTTCTTAAATCATGCTGTCTCATTTCCTCCGAAATGTCTTCTAAGGAGAAGAAAGGGCTGAGCAACTAACTTGGACTAGGAGCCAACTAGCAGCTGCTTGTTGTACTCAAGTATCAACTTAGCCTAGCTCACTTCCCTAGTAAGTATTTAGAAGGTTATGAACAGGTTAGGATAAATATGATAAAGCCAATGCCAGCTATTATTGTTATGGTATGGCTTTTTGCAAGGGTGCAAATTGGGGCAGTGTCGTACAACTTTGGCGAGTACTAGTGAAGGCTAGAGTGTTAGAACCGAAGGAAAGCTAAAATAACTTAACATTTATTATTTCTCAAGCAATTCCTAGTTGACTGGAGCAATTGCTAAGTTGTCAGGATCAGGTTGTTCAGTTAAAACTAAAAAATACCTTCCTAAAATCTTGGCAATGTGGTCTTCCTAGACTGGAATCAATTATACCGGCTAAGCTCTAGCTAAGTTGGTTTTGTCAAGGATTGGGCACAAGACACGTAAAGAGGACCATCAGTGTGCTGTATCTAGCAGAAGTACAAAAACCAAAAACTGGGTTTCTGGGCGGCGGTGGTAAGGCCGAACTAAAGCTGCTGGCTTATCAGCGGACTGACCAGAGTTGGACTGCTGAGCGTGGAGAGGAAGTGGTTCCTGCCGAAGATGCCAATAGTTTTAATGATGGTGCATTAGTAGTAGTCAATCTAGTCAATCGACAAGTACAGGGCAAGATTGAGTCGGCAGGGGGACAGATAGTCAGAGAATTGCAAAACTTATCTCGTCTCCTGGAAAAATCGAAGAGTCAGGAAGAAGAGATTGAGCAATGGAAGCAATCTTTGACTTTTCAAAGTCAAGAGATGAATCGCCGTGAAGCCGAAATCGCCCAACAAGAAGAAGAAATGCACACCGTCGAGGCAGAGCTGGCAAGGCTAGAACAACAACGTCAAGAGCTTGAACAGGCAAATGAGGAAGCCGCTAGAAAGCAAGAAGAGTTTGAGAGAAAATCTCAGGAACTCGAAGGAGCGTGGGAACACCTGCGGGGAGAACAGCGACGTTTAGAAGAGCAGCAAGAAGACTTTCAGGCTTCCGGTGGCATAGATCAAGAGCAAGCAGGTGTCATTCAGGAGTTGTTAGAGCGTTTGTCAGAAGCCGTTGTACCGACAGATGCGGTACGGGAACAAGTAAATCTGGGTTTGGAAGTTCTCAACTCCCAGCAGTCAGTACTTGACGAGCATTGGCAGCAGCTAGAGCAACAACAGCAGCTTAGCGCCGAGCAGCTCTCAGAAGTTGAGCGCCAAGACGAACAGTTGCAAGTGATCAAGCCGGAGTTACAGCAAATAGAAGAATCTTTGCAGGAAGCAAAGATTCTCTTAAAAGTGCAGGAGAATGCTTTGGAAATGAAGCAGTCCTCACTCAACATTCTTAATCTCCAAATACAAAACCAACAAGATTTATACCAAGAAGTTGCTAGTCTAGCGACTAACTCATCTAATACCAAAATTAGTCAAGAGATTGATACCAAAGCCTTAGAAAAAATGCCTCTAGGTGAATTAGAGGCAATTGTGCAAAATTTGCAGCAGGATTTGGAAAAGGATGTACGCTTTGTTAATGATCAAGAAGAAGAGTTAACACTTCAAAGTCAAACTATTGAAGAGTTGCAGGAAAAGATTAACTCTGCCAGTGAGTATGAGCGTATTAGTTTAGAGACGGAGCTAGCAGAAGAGCAAGACTGCTACCAAATGCTCGATAGAACTCTGGGTGGGCAACGCCAGAAGGTACAAGAGCGAGAAGAGATTCTCTATCAGCATCAGCGAATCTTAAAACGTAGGCAAGGAATAATTGAAGGTAATGGTTCAGATAGCCAGAAAATAGACTTTGGACCTGTCTTAAGCCAACTAGAGAGCCAGCGACAGCAAAAAGAAGAGCAAACAAAACAACTAGAAAGCGAGATTGAGCAGATACGCCAAAGCCTCAGTCAGCTTCAAGAGCAGATTCAGGAGCAAGCCCGTGAACGAGAAACCAAGCTCTCCGAGCTGCAAAGCTTAGAAGAAAACTGGAACTCAGCTAAGGCTGTGCTATCTGAACTCCATGGTAAGGTAAGTTTTTGGCAAGAGACACTAGAGCAAAAGCAAGAAGCTATTAGTGAGCTTAGACAAAGACTTGAGTCAATCAAGGAAGCCTTAAATCAAATTCAAGAAATCGGTGACTACCAACTTCAGGCTCTTGCCCAAATGCGGCAAGAAATCAGTAGCTTAGTCCGCTCACCGGAACTAGCAGCATCTTGAAGAAGAGTTTTTTAGTTGCCCTCCACCTGAAAAATTATCCAATCACCTTCGACAAAAGCTCTTGCCCCTTGGGGAAAGGATGATGTCTGAGAGCGGTTAGGAGCAGTAATCAAAACAATCATTGCTTCAATTTGCTCAAAGTTAGAAGCCGATTTTTGAACCTTCTGAAGGAACTGTCGTATAGCTCGCCTTTGCAAGGAAAGAGGCGCTTGCTGCAAGACATAGCGATTCAACCGTAAAATTTTTGCCGTGTCTGAGGTTCTCTCCATGTTATCTTGTTCAGCCGAGCGGATCGGTAGAATTGCTTGTTGTAGTAGTTGATAGGCTTGGGCTTCTAAATACTCAACATCTGCTCGGAGAAGCTCAGCAGTCTGAGATAGAGCTGTTTCAACCTGGGGGTTAAAATGGCTTTCTAAGTAGGGTAGTACTTCTTTGCGGATACGATTACGAGCATATCTTAGATCTTGATTATAAAAATCCTCCCAGACCTCTAGGTGATTTTCTTGACAGAACATAGAAGTCTCAGAACGGCTGATTTCCAAGAGAGGACGCACTAGCTTAAGTTCATTTGTCAGCTGACGCTGCCAGGTAAGAGCTTGTAAGCCATCAGCACCAGCCCCCCTAATTAGGTTATAGAGTAGGGTTTCTGCTAAATCACTCTTGGTGTGGGCTGTAACCAAGCTTTGGTAACCATTGGTCTTAGCTACCTCGCCTAGGGCTTGATAGCGCCATTGCCTTGCTGCGGCTTCACCTTTGCTTATCTCGACAGCTGTTTTTAAATAAAAAGGCAGTCCCAAACTCTGAGCCACTTGACGAACATGCTCGGCGAGCCCTACGTCAGCAGCCCAGCGATGATCACAGTGAGCGATCGCTAGCTGCCATTCCCACTTTGGTTGCAAATCTAGCAAAAGTTTAGCTAAGCAAAGGGAATCTTGCCCACCTGATACAGCCATTAGCACCCGCTGCTGCTTGGGCAAGAGTCTACGTTGCCGCAGTGTTCTATGTAGTCGTGCATGTATCAACGTCCAGCGAGGACGATTATGCATAGTTGATGAACAATTAATACTTAGCTATTCAGAACTGAGAAGACAATTATACATAGCTTAAGCGTAATCTATCAGCAGTATGAATTGCACCTCTTTAAGTACCCTTGCGGTCGGAAAGGCTAATTTCTTTACAAGTGGAGGAGAAACTAACGCCCGACCGCTGAAAATGGAAAATGAACAACGGAAAATGGAATCATTTAGCTCAATTTCCAATTAACCATTTTCGATGGGATGCTTTTTCCTCGTCTTTCCAGGGGCGAGAAGTCAATGATTATTATGCTGACTTGCCTCGTTCAAATCTTGCCATACATCATTTAGTAAAGGGTCACTATCCTCGTTGTCTTCAAACGGATCATCAGTGGAAATGTCTCCAAACTGAAACTCTTCCTCTTCAAGGTAAGACATCTCTCCTAAATCTAGTTCATCACTACTATCAGCGGAGATGTCCCCTAAATCGAGGTCATCATTGTTGTCAAAGGACATCTCTCCTAAATCTAGTTCATCACTGCTATCAGCGGAGATGTCCCCTAAATCTAGTTCATCATTGCTATCAAAGGACATCTCTCCTAAATCTAGCTCATCATTGCTGGCTAGAGGTTCCTCCAATAGCTCCATACCTTGAGCAGTACCTTGCTCCATATCCCCTAGGTCTAGCTGGTCATCTAAACCTGTGGACATATCATCTAGACTTGGTTCTTCACTAAAAATGGTTGAGGCTTCTGGCTCCATCTCAGAAGAAAGCTCCTCACTAGCTACTGTCGTCGCAGCCGATGCTATTTCCATTTCCCATGCGTCATCGCTGCTAGTCAAGGTTTCTGAAAAATCTAGCGGATCATCGCCACTAGAGTCTAGATCTAGATCTAATTGCTCCTCGCTCTCTGTTGGCGCGACTGTAGCAGCTTGATTACCATAGCCTGACTGAGCTGGTTGTTCGCCAAACTCAATTCCTTCCTGTGGACAAAACTCCAGGTTGATTCTCACCTTACCTTTTTGCCAGCCTTGAGCAGTAAATCTCAAAACTTCACAGGGGATACCCTCTTCACTAAACCAAGAATTTTTGTCCTCACTCCAGCCAGCTATTCCGTACTCTAGCTGGTTTCTAATCGCTTCTGCCAATTCACCAACCCTGAAGGTACGGTGTCCAATCAAAATTAGAGAAGATTCAGCAACTGACAGAACTTCACCGTTAGCCAGCGGCTCGAAATGATTATCCACGCCGATTTTCCCCGATTAAACTTCTAGTTTTCACTCAAAATTTTTAGTCAATTTGGGTTAACAGCTGGCATCTTTAGGCGCTATCTGCCAAGATGCGCTCTCCTAAATATTTTGTTTGCTCAGAAGAACCAGCCGTAGGAATGTAATCCCTTACCCAATAGATTCACACCAAGATAGCAAATCCAGACTACGATAAATCCTGTCCCTGCCAAAATTGCTGGTCGTCGCCCCTGCCAGCCACGAGTAATGCGGGCATGGAGGTAAGCGGCAAAAACCAGCCAGGTAATCAAGGCCCAAGTTTCCTTGGGATCCCAGCTCCAGTAAGAACCCCAAGCTTCGTTTGCCCAAACAGCACCAGCAATGATGCCAATTGTCAGCAGAGGAAAGCCTAGTCCAATAGTTCGATAACTAATATTATCAAGTATGTCAGCAATGCTTAGGCGCTGTGGTGAAAGGGTCTTTGCTAAGGAAACAGCTGACAGTGAAGATTGCTCTGTACTGACTACATTAAGTACAGCTGTACTACTAGCTCCATTCCCCTGGCTGACGCCGGCTAAACTCGAAGAAATTGGGTTAGCTTGTGAGTTAGGAATTGGTTGGCTGCCATTGCGGTGTAGCTGATAGTAGGGAGATGGCTTCAATCCATTCTTGTCACGATACCCACCTGTACCAACTGAACTGCCCCGCAGCTCAACATTTTGACCACGAGTGACGACCAAAAAGGCGATCGCCAACAGGGAACCAACCATTAATGCTGCATAACTGAGCATCATTACACTGACGTGCATCATCAACCAATTGGACTTGAGGGCAGGCACCAAAGGCTCACTTATTTGCATTTCTGAAGGTAAGGTCAGAGCAGCAAAAGCAGTGATCCCCATGGCAACTGGTGCTGTCGCGACACCAACCAAGCGACTTTTGCTCATGTTTTCAGCAATCAAATGAATCGTTGTAATTCCCCAAGTCAGGAAGAAGAGAGATTCATAAAGATTGCTAATGGGAAAGTAGCCAGCTTCTAGCCATCTTGCCCCTAGTAAGGCTGCCATACAGAGGTTAGCGATCGCCATACCTGTAGTTCCCGAAGCTGATAAATAGGGAATTGTCGGAAAAGCTGCTCCTACCCAATAAATCAACATTGTCACCAACAGGACAAGAAAAGAAATATTATCCAGTTGATTCTGGAGTGCAACAAGATCCATACAGTGTTCTTCTTTACTCAGTTGCTTTATATCTTACTTTTGGCAGAGTCAATATTATCCCATTGATTCTATCGACACTACACCCTCTAAAGAGACAAGGACTCTCTAGTTGAGTTCTCCTTTTTTAGATTGTTCTCAATCAAGGGCTGACAGTTTATACATATTAAAACTGCTAACTATCTTTATTCGTGAAAGATATTCAAGACTCCTTAACCCCCTTTTGTTAAGTGTAATGCTTCCTAGAATCGATTGCTTAAGATACTTGAGTACTTATATCCAGAGAAAAGAGCCTCATCTAAGGTGGTGGTAAAGTCTGCTGTCGAGGTTGTTGCGGATCAGGCGCAGAGTTGCTAGAAGGTGAAGAGGAAGGAGAGGGACTTGTTTTGGGGGTTGTTTTCAACTGGACGAAGAGTTCTAAACGAGTACTTCGTTCATCGCTAGTTGCCACTGTCAAGCCAATAGTGTTAATTGCCTTAGCTAGTAGTTGTATATAGGGCGGAAGTTGTGGTGAGTTTAGATTACTGTTGTTGATGGTACGCTCAACATCGAGATAGAATTGACCGTTATTAGGACTGGGTTGAGTTGGTACCGTTGTTTGGAATAATGGGTTCTGCGTCAAAATAGCTTCTGGTTCGGGAATAATCGCACTGATAATTGGTGTTCCCAAGGTAAAAAAGGCAACTTTATCCTCTAACCAGCCGTGAGTGGCATTTACTCCCCCCAAAGGAGATGTCCAGCTGACAACAGGTTGCCCATCGATTTTAGTTTCTTCGATTCTAAATTGATAGCGAGTTGCCATTACCTCATCAAGATCAGCGAAGGTTGCTTCTGCACGAGAACGACTGCTTGCCTTAAGCATTAACACCAAAGCAGCTCCCAAAGGTGATGGTGGCTGATTGTCTTCAAGTGCAAAGGCTTTCTCCGATGCCGGTAGTAGTGCTAGGGAAAATTCCCCTCCCATCCAGGGCAGCAGATCCTCCTCTAAATCTAAATCCAAAGTTGCCTTCAAGCCACCACTAATGGCGGCAGGTTTAAGGGGAGTCAGGGGGTTTGATTGAGAACTTTGGACAAATTCTTGCCATAGCTGGGCTAAATTACTGCCAGAGAGCATCAATAATGTATTCGCTGGCAAACGTCGGGGCAAATTGCTAGTAACATTCTTCAAACGATAGATCTTACGGCTATTGGGCTTGAGCCAGGAAACTGATTGAAAACGCATTCCTTCTGGCTCTAGAGTTAAGGTTGTTACAACTCCCTGCATTTCTTGATCGGTTGCTAGTTGCTCAACAGATAACTCATCCCTGGAATTAGCCGCAGCAGCAGCCAAGACAGCTGGCATATTTAAATAAAACTGAGCGAAGGGTTGAGAGACTTGAATTTTACTCAGTTTCTCAGCGTAGCCTGAGGTTGCATCTATTGAAGGTTTCCCTTTATAAGTATCAATTACCCGCTCGGTTATTTGAGGATTTTTGGTTACTACCAAAAAGCGCCCTAGTAAGGAGGCAGCAAATTGACCAGAGTTTTCTTTTTGAGGTTCGACTGGAGTTTCTATAATACTGATGCCTCTGTAGTTTCTCTCAACTAACTGCTTCGTTTTTCCCGATTTAGCCTTTGCCAGAAGTCGCCTTGCTTGAGCCTGATTATCAATAGGCAATACAATCAGATCGGGCGGTTTGAACCAAGCTGGCTCTTTACCCTGTTTGTTGTCTTCTTTTTTTAATGGTGCTACTGGAGCAACAGAGGGTAAATAGGCAATCATCGCTGTTTCCCCAAGCCAAGGCTGAATGTCTTTCTCGTAGCTATAACCATTGTCTGTCAGTAGCTCTTGCTTTAACTGGTTAAGCTGTTTAGCCAAAGCAGCTTTACTTTCTGGCGTTCCGTACTTCCTAAGCTGCTGCCATTGCTCTGAATTAGTGGAGATTGAGGCAGCTACTAAGGCATCTTGAGGAACCAGTTGACCACTAACAAAGGTGTTTCCTTGAAAACGATCACGTCGCGCCAGCAACCAGTAGGTGACAACTCCGCCACCAATTAGTAATACAGCTGCACCTAAAGTTAGTAGTCGATAAAGTTTCTTTTTTCTTCGCATGAACTCAGCTATGCTTGGCAGTGCCGTGAAGGGTAGAAGTAGGCAAGAAAACTCGACCTGAGGGAGAGTTGGCTGACAAAACCTCAACTCAGTAGGAAGATAATATTGGCATGTTACTGGTTTCGCTTTCTATCCTTCAACTGTCTTCTGGGAGGAGTCCCCCGCTATAATCTTTGATTTAGCGGCGAGAAGGTGACCTAGTTGCCAATTTAGTTTCCGATAGATATTGGTAAAGAGTATCCCTTTGCTGGTAAGGACGACTTAGGGAGTTAATCGCATTTTGCAAAGTTTCGACTTCCATGCAGGTTCCTCCTTGGGCACCTGCCATCGTGGTAATATGCTCCTCCATTAAAGTACCTCCAATATCGTTACAACCCCATCTTAGGGCTTGTTTTGCACCGGCCAGACCAAGCTTTACCCAACTAGGTTGGTGGTTAACAATCCAGTTGCCAAGAAAAATGCGAGCTACGGCGGTAAGCAACAGGGCATCAGAGAGTAAAGGTTGATCCCGTCCTACCCGGCGACGCAGAGATTTAGGAGCTTCTTGACCAACAAAGGGTAAAAGGATAAATTCGCTGATATAACCTGGGTATCCACGCTCACGAGCAGTTCGTTGGAGTGAGCGCAGCTGTTCTAGATGCCCTATTTGCTGCTGAGGAGTTTCAATATGACCAGAGAGCATGGTGCTGGTAGTGGGCATTCCCAGTTGATGAGCAGTTTGCACAATCTCTAGCCAAGTTGCGGTGTTGGTCTTTTCCGGACAGAGTATCTGCCGTACATTATCGTCTAAGATTTCTGCCGCTGTTCCAGGCATAGAACCTAAACCAGCTTCTTGTAGTGCCTCAATCACTGCTTGATAGCTCAGTCCATCTTCTTGGGCAA
Organism: Coleofasciculaceae cyanobacterium; assembly: GCA_049683475.1. Lineage (GTDB taxonomy): Bacteria > Cyanobacteriota > Cyanobacteriia > Cyanobacteriales > Coleofasciculaceae > JBAUJE01. The sequence goes on from JBAUJE010000453.1 coordinate 22,981, forward strand.
TAAACTGTACTTCCTGAGGAGAAAAAGCATGCAAATGTACCTGAGAAAATTCCTCTTTAATTGTCTTGACTAACTTGAGGTAATAAGGTAGAGAAGCCCCATTAATTTTTGCTTTCGGGTTGAGTCCCCCCTGCATACAAATTTCCGTGGCACCTCGTTGGCAAGCATCAGCTACTTTTGCCTGAATTTGCTCCCAGTCTAGCCAATAAGCACCATCGGTACCAGCATCGCGACGAAATGCACAAAAACTACAGTGCTGTTGGCAAATATTGGTAAAGTTAATGTTGCGATTAATTACATAGGTAACAACCTCACCGGCTTGTTGGTGGCGCAACTGGTCGGCCGTCTCCTGAATTTCCTGAACTACAGTCGGTTCAGTTTGCTCAAGCAGAAATAAGCCTTCCTCTAGGGAGAGGTCTTTGCCAGCTAGGGCACGATTAAGAATGACATCAACGCTGCTAGTAATCACAAGGCATTATAAAAAACCAAGTTACTTCTGCCCATTGTGGCAGGTAATGCTTAATCCTGATGTTACTGAAGTTTTGTCTCGGCCCTTACGGAGAGAACAAAACTTTACCTAGAGTAATTCTCGAAATTCACTCTTGAGCCAAGCAAAGTATAAAACTTGGTTCAGTACTTTCTCATGGGTAAGTCACTGACCAAGCAAGTCCTCTCTAGTTTTATAAAGAAAAAATTTCTAGCAAGAAAGCTGCCGATGAGAGTAAGAGAAGTTGATTGCCTCTTGCCAGTACCCTCTGGCTCTTTACAAATTGCAGAAGGGGTATTCTTGGCAGATACCCCATTCAGTTTTACCTCTGACCGAGTAAAGAATTCACCGATTCAACTTTCTTTGGTGATTCCAACTTACCAAGAGGCTCAAAATATTAAGAAAATTGTTAGTCAACTCACTAATTTGCTAAATCAGGTCATGCCTAATGCCTATGAGTTAATTGTGGTAGATGACAATAGCCCTGACCAGACTTGGAAAATTGCTCAAGCACTTATGGTAAATCATCCTCGCCTTAAGGTAATGCGACGGTTTGAGGAGCGAGGACTTTCTACAGCTGTAATTCGCGGTTGGCAGGTGTCGAGAGGAGAAGTTTTAGGAGTTATAGATGCCGATCTTCAGCATTCCCCAGATACCTTATTAAAGCTTTGGTCTGAGATTGAGAAAGGAGCAGATTTAGCCGTTGCTAGTCGTCATCTTGAAGGAGGAGGCATTAGAGATTGGAGCCTTCTACGCCAGTTGTTATCCCGTGGGGCACAAATCATCGGCTTGATCTTACTGCCAGATGTTCTAGGTCGTGTTTCAGATCCAATGAGTGGCTACTTTTTGGTGCGTCGCAGTTGTCTAGTCGGTTGCCCAATGAGTCCCCTAGGTTACAAAATCCTGATTGAGGTACTGGCCCGAGGCAAAGTGTTCAGGATCGCTGAATTAGGTTATGTATTTCAAGAAAGGCAGGCAGGTAAGAGCAAGGTTACAGCACAACAGTATTTAGATTATCTTCAACACCTAGTTCGCCTACGTCTTTCTCTAGGGTACATTGGTCAAATCATTGAGCAGTTTAGTACTCAAGCAGTTCGCTAAAGCTGGTGTCCCAAATAGTATTATGAGGAACGTTAAGCTAATCATCGTTTAAATTGCATCACCGCGTCTCCCGCTTTCGAGCGTCAGGAGCATCCTTTCGTAGTCTGCATTATGCAACTTGAATGCACATCAGCTTATCAAGCTTGGAGTTGTACACAGTAGCCTAAAAAGCTGAACATTCGTCTATATTGCCAATTACCTCCTTCTCCTCACCGAAACGCTAAAATCGGTATTCAACGAGTAAGTTAAGTTTTATTGACCTGTTTGTAACCCTATATTTCCTGATGGTGTAGATTGTAAACCTGGACTGCCTAAACTAGAACCAGTATTCGCGACTCCGCCGGTTTGACTATTTCTTCCCTGGGAGGAACGACCAAAAGGAACACGCCCTGTTGGTGTTAAAGGTGTTACTGAGGCTGCACTTGAGGTACTTCTTAGTTGTTGACTGGAACCTGAAGTAATATTCGTATTTCCCAGATTTGTAGGTGTTATCGCTGAAGGAGTAGTTTGTCTTTGGTAAATTGAAGTTCCTAATCCCTGATTGCCTAAATTAGTAGATGTGGAGGCGGAGGGAGATAGATTTCCATAGTTTTTGGTTGTCCCTCGATTTAGGAAGTTTGCGGACTGGTTTTCCCCTGTTAGTTGTGCTTCTTGGTTAGCTTGGGGGGAATCATTCTCCGGTGTTTGGCTAGCAGAGGAAGTGGTATTACTGCCATTAATTTTTTCTAGTGCTCTGACGAGAGGACTTTCCGGTGTTTCTTTTTCTTCTTCTTGGTTGGTGCCAGAGTCGGTAAGGGAGTTGAAGTTTAAGGGATTCGGTCCAGAACTCGAAGAGAAAGACTTTTGACCAGTTACACTGTCATTTTTCAAAGTGCTAGCTCCTAGAAGAGGACTAGTAGTATTTGAACTTGAAGCAGATTGTCTAGAGCCAGCAAATGGATTACTACCAGTGTTTGGCTCTTGTTGAGGCGTTGTTCCATAGATTGAGCTAGGTACTTTTTCTTTTGAGTTGTCTTCTTGCAGATTTTTTAAATCAAGTTTGAATTGTGTCAAGGAAACATCAGAACTAGTAATTTTTGAATTTTGATTGGTTAGATCTGCTATAGGAGAACCAGTTGGTGTGCCAAATTCTTCTAGTAGAACTGAAGAACTGTCTATATCAGCTAATCGAGCAGCAAGTTCATCGGAGGAAAGATTTGAATTAGAAGTTGAGTCCTCTATTTTGAGAATTATGTTGCCAACAAGATTACTAAAACGCTCTGGGTCTTTCCAGGCATCCCATGCCACAATTAAGAGCAGGACTAATCCGACACTTGACAGCCAGAAACCTGGTTTACCTAAAGGCTGTAGTCTGGCGGTAAGATAGCGCAAGAAGGCGGGATTTTGATTAGAAGAAGACATGATTTAGGTATGAAAGATAAAGGTTACAGAAATTTAAATAAGTATCTTAGTTATTTAGTTTTTCTCTTCAATAAAAAATAAGTTTGTAGCTACTTTATAACTCAATTCTAGCTCCTACTTAAGATGTTATCCCTAGTCTTGAGGCGTAAACAACGGCAATAAGTTCCCTTCCCCATTGAAGAATTGGGTTAAATAGTTAATCGGAAATTGACCCTATTAGCCAGAGTCTAGTGTTTACCACTCAATCTTCCCTTTTCAGCAGTCAAGCGGTAGTTCCTCCTCCACTTCATCAAAATTAGGTTTCCTGACAACAAAGATAGTGAGGCGCAGCCCAAGCCTACTTAGCGAGCAACCCTAAATAACAATATTCCCCCTATTGTTAAGCCAAATAGGTTCGGCAGCCAAGCTGCCACCATCGGTGGTAGGTAGTTGCTCAGTCCCAGGGCATCACCGACAGCCATCAGCATATAGTAAGCAAAAACCATTAATACACAAATACCAAAACCAGTAGCTTTGTTAGTGCGCTGTGGTCGATTACCTAAAGTACTACCGACAAAGCCAAAAACAACACAAGCAAACGGTAAGGCTATTTTTTGTTGAATGCGAATCCGGAGCTTACGAATTTTACTGTCTTTACCACTTTCAAGTTCTAACTTGAGACGTTCCCTGGCTTGGACAATATTCATCTCATTGTAATCTCTGCCCCTGTTTGCTAAATCCAAAGGGGTGCGAGGTAATTGCAGCTGTTGGTATTGAAAGCGCAAAATGGTGCGATAGGAGGCATCGGGGGATATTTCATAAATAGTACCGTTGAAAAAATCCCAAGTCTTATTAACAGGATTCCATTGGGCTGATTCGGCAGTGACAACTTGGTTGAGACTATTCTGGGATCTATCTATGATGGTTAGACCCTTCATATAGCTGCCATCAAACTTTTCTGCGTAGAAAAGCCGTTTGAGAACCTTCTCCTTTTTGCCATTAGGTTGCTTGACCTCACCATACTCTTGGTAAAGAATATTGCGATCGCGAAAGGAAGGTTGTTCCTTATCTAGGGCCTTTTCAAGAGTATTAGTAGCCTGATAGTTAGCGGCTGGTACTACATACTCATTAAAGGCAAAAGTTAGACAAGTGACAAATAAGCTTAGGATAATTGCTGGTAGCACTAAGCGATAGACACTCACGCCGCAGCTACGCAGGGCAACTAGTTCACTGTCACTAGAAAGACGGCTATAGGTTAATAAGGTGGCTAGTAAAACTGAGGTGGGAAAGGCATAGGCGATAAACTCTGGCAAACTTAGTAGCAGTACCGTAAACACTGTCGAGAGCGGTAGCCCCGCATCTACTGCTTCCCGCATGATGTAAAATAACTTACCGATTGTTACCCCAATACCAGAGAACAGTCCGATACCAAAGAGAAAGGGTGGGATGAGTTCGGTAGTAATGTACCGATCCATCACCGATAAACCAGGGATTAAGAGAGGCGGGAACTTAGATTTACCGAATTTCATCGCTGGGAGGTTAGGAAATAGAGAGACTTTCGACTTTTGGCATGGGCATTACTTAAATTTTTACTAGCACCTGGTTGTAAGCATATTTTAATTACTGCTATCGCTGAAATTCATTGCCCAGATAGTACTGCCGCACTAAGGGATTATTGTAAAGTTCTTCGGCACTGCCAGAAGCAAGAATTTGACCCTCTCGCATAATATAAGCTCGATCTGTAATTGCCAGGGTTTCTCTAACATTGTGATCTGTAATCAAAACTCCCATTTGCCGAGTACGTAATTGTGCAACAATTTTTTGAATTTCGGAGACGGCGATGGGATCAACACCAGCAAAAGGCTCATCAAGCAGTAGAAATTTGGGTTCTTCCATACCAGCAGCTAATGCTCTTGCTAACTCTGTCCTACGCCTTTCTCCTCCCGACACCTGGTTACCAAGAGTATAGGCAACTTTTTCCAAGCGAAACTCTTGGAGTAAATTGCGTAGCCGCCATCGCCACTCGTTGGCAGGTACGCCAGTTTGTTCTAGCACCAGGAGCAGATTGTCCTGCACACTAAGGTTACGGAAAATACTGGCTTCTTGGGGTAAATAACCAATTCCTAACTTGGCTCGTTGGTGTATTGGTAAAGCGGTAATATCTAGCTCACCGAGCCAGACTTTACCCTTGTTGGGCTTTTCTAAACCTGTGGCGATATAAAATGTGGTAGTTTTACCAGCACCGTTGGGTCCTAGAAGTCCTACCACTTCTCCTTGAGAAACTGAGAGATTAACCCGACTAACAATAGTCCTTTTACCATAGGACTTATGTATATTTTCCAAGAGGATTTTCAATGGGGTTTCCTTTTCTCTGGCTGACTTGCCTCTAGAAAGATTCGTGCTTAGAGGTTGCCAGAGTTTTCGTTGCTAAAAGCTAAACTTTTTCTCTACGAAGAATTGTTAGAGGTGGGAGTTGTTTACTTTGTTCCAGGTTGGGGGGTTGCCTCCGGGTCAGAAACGATATAGATCGATTCTACCTGCTGTTCGTCTTTCGGTAGCGCCACAAAACGTCCTTCATCAATTAGGTAAGTTACCCTCTCGCCTCGCAAACTATTGCCTTCTTGCAATACGTAAACATTACCTGTCAGAACAATACGGCGCTCGTTAATAAAATACTGGGCTTGGGCAGCAGTTGCTTGAATTTGGCGTGCTGGATAGTTAATTCGTACATTCCCGCGAGCCGTGACAACTCCTGTTTCTCGGTTTGCTTCTTGGACATCAGAGCGCAAAGTTAGGGATTGTCCGCTATCAGTCGGTGTCTGGGCCTGAAGTTGCTGGGTGGAAATAGTGATTGCATAGACCAAGGCAACTGGACATAATAAGGTGACAACCAGACTTTGCCTTAATTTGGATATGAATTTAAAAGAGAGTTTCATCAGTATTGTCAGATAAGAGATATCAAGGAGGGTAATATGGCTGTTGATAGTTTACGGTTTGTCCAAGAAAGAAGAAAGCTGATCAGTGATGATTAGAATCTCCATTCTAAATAAATAGGGAGAACTCCCTAAATTGCAGCTAGGAGGTCAACACAATCTATTTTGTTAGAGCAAACAAGCTTATTAAGCAAGATTTTATAGCGCTGCGCGCTAGGGAACAGGCAACAGTAAGCTGTGATTGGGTTTCAAGATGTAAAAATGACCTAACTTTAACGCGTAGTGCTATAAATATTCTGACGGCTAGTTAATGCTAAAAGTTTCTGGTAGTGACTGGCAACTAAAGCTTGCCGTGTCCGACGATGAAAACGAGCTTTCTGGTAAATTCAGGGGAAGATAGAATATGTCGCCCTCTTGATTACGAGATGACCCTTGCCATCACTTTAAGTTCAGACCATATTAATAATTTAGATCTCTCACCTGTCCAAAAAGAGATTGAAAAGTTACTACAGACAGGGGTGATCGCTTCCTATGAACAGCAGTTAAAATTTGACATCGACTACCCGCGCGAGCCTGAAGATCCACGAGAACTTTCAGAAATTCCAGAGATACGACTTTGGTTTATCCGTCTTGATGCCTACTATCCTTGGTTGCCCTTTCTGCTGGACTTGAGGTCTGGGGAATTTATACGTTACACTGCCATGCTGGTGCCGCACCAATTTAATCGCACAGAGGGAATTCAGTACAACCCGGAAGCCCTGGAAATTTTCGTTATGGGTAAGGTCTTTATTCTAACCGATTGGTTGTCTAAGCAAGGTATCGCTAGTAAATCTCGTCTCCAGTCTATGGCCCAGATGCTGGGTTATGAGCTTGATGATGCTCTATTTACGATGATTTCTGATTAGGGAACGGGGAACAGGGAACAGGGAACAGGGAACAGGGAACAGGGAACAGTAAATTGTTTTTCTCCCCCAGCCTCCCGTGCCTCTCCTGCTCCCTCCACTTGTCTCGACCCACTTCTTCTTAAGTGAGCAGTGTTGTCTAGGGTCTAACCACGCCAAATTTGCTCTATGATATCTTCAGGTTTAATATCGGCAATCCAGCGAGTTGCCGATTGTAGACCGACGAATTTATCGTTGGCAGGTAAGAGTCTTTTTGCTTGAGTAGGACCAAATAGGGCAATGGTGTAGGTACCAACAGCTACAGCTAAGTGCATAGCTGTACTATCTGTAGACAGCATTAAATTAGCACCGGCAATCATAGCAGCTAACTTACCAATATCTCCTGGTGCTGTCAGCTTAAGATCTTGGCAAGATTGCATCATGGCAGTGAGCCACTCTTCATCCTCTGGTTCTTGCAGTAGGACAATTGGTAGATTGGGCTGTTTTTGTTGAATATCTTCAACAATCTGCTGCCACTTTTTGACGGGGTAAACTTTATCAATTTCTTCGGCTTGGGATAGTTGGCTAGAACCACCGTAAATGAGAATGTAACCAGTTTCAGTTATTCCCAACCGCTGCTGCTCAGTCTCGGCCCACTCAATATCTTGTTTAGGAACGGTCAAACTTAGTTCTGGGCAAGGGGAGTTAATACCAAATCCTTTTACTAAGTCATGATACATCTCGGCAGCATACTGCTGCGTTTTCAGAGGTACTGTATCGGTAAAAAACAACTTACCGTTGCTAGCCGCGTAGCCAACACGAATAGCAATACCACTAAGCCATAGTAAGAGACCTGTAGACCAACGGCGGTCAAGGGTTAGGGCTGCATCATACTCGCGATCGCGGATGATACCTAATAAGTTGCCAAAATCAGCCAAACCGTTACGATCTTTAAAATCAAAGGTCAGAACTTCGTTGACAGATTGGCAAACTCGATAGGCACCCTTAGCGCGTGGTTCAACAATCACATCTATCTCGGCTTTATGATAGTGCCGCTTCAAGTCATCAAGAGTAGGAAAGAACAGTATTTGGTCGCCAATTCCACCAGGGACAAGGGCTAGAATTCTCATATGAACTAATGCTATGGAATCAAAGATTACGATAGCAGCTTCCAGCTAGATTGGGGCTTGCTTACCAGACGGTTTAATTTTATTAGGAAGTCAATCACAAAAAGAGGAAAATCGTGCATTTATTAATTCCAGCAGCAGGCATGGGAAAACGGATGGGGAGTTCTCGCAATAAGCTTCTCCTCAGCTTATTAGGTAAACCTTTACTTGCCTGGACTCTTCTCGCAGCTGAAGCGGCAGAGAAAATAAGCTGGATTGGTATTATCGGACAAGTGGCTGACTTTCCCGACTTTGAGGAAATTTTAAGTAAGCTTGCCCTGACTACCCCAGTGGAGATGATTAAGGGTGGCAAGACGCGGCAAGAGTCGGTTTATAACGGTTTACAAGGGCTACCAGCAAAGACAGAAAGAGTATTGATTCATGATGGGGCTAGGTGTCTAGCCACACCTGAACTATTTGATCGTTGTTCGACAGTACTCTTAGATTGCCCAGGTCTAATAGCTGCTGTACCTGTTAAAGATACGATTAAAGTGGTAGGTAAAACTTGCTTAATTGAGGATACCCCAGACAGACAGCAACTATGGGCTGCCCAAACCCCCCAAGGATTTGAGTTAAAGCTTTTGCAGCAGTGCCATGAACAGGGGCGTACATCAGGTTGGGAAGTCACCGATGATGCAGCTTTGTTTGAGAAGTGCCAACTGCCAGTTTTGATTGTAGAAGGAGAGGAAACAAATCTGAAGGTGACAACACCAATGGATTTAGCGATCGCGGAATTTATTCTACGCCAGCGCGGTGAGGAGATGAGGGTGATGAGGAGATGAGGATGATGGGGGAGATGGGGGAGATGAGGGGGATGAGGGAAATGAGGGAGATGAGGGAGATGAGGAGACAATTTGAGTAATGAGTAATGAGTAATGACAAGAATATTTGTTACTTATTACTTGGCTATGCCAACCCTATTCCCTGTTCCCTATTCCCTGTTGCCTCTAATTAACAATTTTCCATTTTCCATTTAACAACTTACAGATGAAAGTTCAACAACGCCACCTTTGGCCGACTACGTTGGAGGAAGCCAAAGCTATTCAGCGAAAATTGCAACCGGAAGTAGTTACTGAAGATCAGTTAGGGCTAGTTCAGTATGTGGCGGGTGTCGATGTTGGCTTTGAGGAAGAGGGTAAAATTTCGCGGGCGGCGGTGGCTGTTTTGGGTTTTCCGGATTTACAGCTTAAGGAAAAAGCAATTGCCAGGTGTCCTACTACTTTTCCCTATGTGCCAGGATTTCTTTCTTTTCGGGAAATTCCGGCTATATTGAAGGCGCTGGAGATAATTAATATTATCCCTGATTTAATACTTTGTGATGGTCAGGGTTTGGCTCATCCTCGGCGATTTGGTCTTGCCTGTCATTTAGGGTTATGGGTAGATGTTCCGACAATTGGTGTAGCGAAGTCTCTATTGATTGGCAAGCACGAGAAGCTAGGCGAGGAGAAAGGCAGTTGGCAACCTCTGCATGATCGAGGAGAAATTATTGGGGCAGTGGTGCGAACTCGTACTAAAGTAAAGCCAGTTTATGTTTCTAGTGGCAATCGTGTCAGCTTACCTACGGCAATTGACTATGTGTTGCGCTGTACGACTCAATATAAACTGCCAGAAACAACTCGTTGGGCAGATAAACTAGCTTCAAACCGAAATTAATTATTTGGTTTATCCTTAGTTTTATCTTTTTCTGCTTCTTCTATTTCCTGGGCTAAGGGTTGAGAATCTGAAACCTCATAGATATTAATTCGCAGTTGTACTTGTTGCTGTGAGGTATTTTCTGCCCAAAATTGTTTAATTGGTTCCTCTGAATCTATTTGCAGAGGATTTCCTGACTTACAGGTATATTTTTGCCTACCATCACCGCAGAGAACAGCCGTATCTCCTGACTGGGCATTAACAACGAGTTTAGTTGCTGGTGGCTGGAGTTTGATCTTCTGTCTTGATCCTTCTGGCAAAACTGTAAGTACGTAAGTTTTGAGAGGTTGTGGCTTTTGTTGACTAGCACTGCCAGTATTCTCAAGGGAGAGGGTATTTTCTGCCTGAACAGGAGCGATTAAGTAGAAAATAGTTAAGCAGGCAGCAAAGAAGAAAATGCCTAGTTTCATTAATTAAATTAAACAATTATTATTTTTACTTTCCCTAAATATCAATGTCCCATCAAATTGGGAATTTTAGAATAAGGGAATGAAGTATCTTAGGAAAAGTTAAGAGACGAAACAATGCGAGAACTCACGTTAACGTGGCAAGAAGGTTCGCAGATGGTAACTAAAATCATTAAAGAGCAACAATCTACTAAAAACCCAGGCACAGTGAGAATCGGTCGAGATCCAATGCATTGTGATTTTGTCCTATCTAACCCCACAGTTTCTGGGCTACATGTGGAAATATTTTTTAATTATTCAATTTCTTGCTTTGCCCTGCGCAATTTGCGTGAGACGAATCCCCCTCTAGTAGACGGGCGACAAGTTCTTCAAGAGGAGGTGCCACTACAAGAAAATAGCATTATTTACCTAGGAGAGGTTGAATTAAAAGTCCTCGCCGTCTCCCTAGAACAGAACCAAAAAAGTATTCCTCAAACTACTTTACTGCCACCCTTGCAATCGGTAGCAATTCCTCAATCGGCTTCAAGTAACCAATCTTATGGTTTGCGCTGCCCTAACTGTGATAGGGTTTCAGTCTACGAGTATCTGCACTTTGGCTGTCAGTGGTGTGGCACCTCCCTAGCCGCAGATGCAAGCGTTTTGATCACGCCAAATATTTAACTAATTCGGCAAGAAGTCTTCCGTCATATACATGCAGATTTGATCTAGGTAGTTCACATTTGCTCAGTTATCAACCGTAGTGTAGTGGTGATAACAAGTAGCACTAATCTATCGGCAGTTGAATTTGCTATTTAGGTCAAGTTAAGTAATATTACCAGACAGGGAAGTCAATACAGGTATGCAATGCCATTAACCATCACCCATGAGCAAATCGAACGAATTGTTGGTAATCAGCACCAAGACCCGTTTGAAGTGCTAGGTTCCCATCCTCTAGAAAAAGATGGTAAAACTAGTTGGGTGGTTCGCGCTTACCTACCAAAAGCCGATGCAGCTTGGGTTATTTGTCCAGAAGACCGGATAGAATACCCAATGGAAGCGGTGAATCATCCTCATTTTTTTGAGTGTCAAATTGATGTTCCAGAATTAGCAAATTATCAGCTGCGGGTAAAAGAAGGTGAACATCAACGAGTCATTTATGATCCCTATGCTTTTCGTTCCCCCCGTGTAACGGACTTTGATATTCATTTATTTGTAGAAGGCAAGCATCATCGGATTTACGAAAAATTAGGTGCTCATTCTACAGAGTTTAAGGGAGTTAAGGGAGTTCATTTTGCGGTTTGGGCCCCGAATGCTCGCAGTGTCTCAGTTGTTGGGGACTTCAACAGTTGGGATGGACGGGAACACCAGATGCGTAAACTTGACGGTGGCATTTGGCAGCTTTTCATCCCTGAACTTTGTGTAGGAGAACGCTACAAGTACGAAATTAAAAACCAAGTCGGACACATTTATCTTAAATCTGACCCTTACGGCTTTGAGCAAGAAGTAAGACCAGAAACTGCCTCCATTGTCAACAACCTGGATACCTACACTTGGCATGACCAGGATTGGATGGAGAAGCGCCGCCAAACCGAACCGCAAGAAGAACCAATTTCCGTTTATGAGGTTCACTTAGGTTCTTGGTTGCATACAGGTGCTGAGTACCCGCCAACCCAAGCTGATGGTAAAGAGGGTACTGTAGTTAGAGTTTCCCAGAAACCCGAAGGAAGGTTTCTTACCTATCGAGAATTAGCCGACAGACTAATCCCTTATGTGAAAGAATTGGGTTTTACCCACATTGAACTATTACCTATTGCTGAGCATCCCTATGATGGTTCGTGGGGCTATCAGGTGGCTGGTTACTACACCTGCACCTCGCGCTTCGGCAATCCCCAAGATTTGATGTACTTTATCGACCAGTGCCACCAAAATGATATTGGTGTGATTGTAGACTGGGTTCCTGGTCACTTTCCTAAAGATAGTCATGGTCTGGCTTATTTTGATGGCACTCACCTTTATGAACACGCCGATCCTCGTCAAGGTGAGCATAAAGAATGGGGAACCTTAGTATTTAACTACGGTCGCAATGAAGTTCGTAATTTTCTAATTTCTAACGCCCTCTTCTGGTTTGATAAGTACCATATTGATGGAATTCGCGTCGATGCCGTGGCTTCCATGCTCTATCTAAATTACGATCGCAAAGATGGCGAATGGATTCCCAACCGCTATGGGGGTCAAGAGAATCTAGAAGCAGCAGATTTCTTACGAGAGCTGAATTTCCTCATATTTGGTTATTATCCTGGTATTGTCTCCATTGCCGAAGAGTCTACAGCCTGGCCTTTAGTTTCTCGTCCCACTTACCTCGGTGGCTTGGGTTTCAGCTTCAAGTGGAATATGGGCTGGATGCATGACATGTTGGACTATTTCAGCAAAGATCCGATTCACCGTCGGTATCACCAAAATAATGTCACCTTTAGCATCATGTATGCTTTCAGCGAGAATTTTATGCTGGCATTATCCCATGATGAGGTGGTACATGGTAAAGGAAATTTACTGAGTAAAATGCCGGGAGATGATTGGCAAAAGTTTGCTAATCTTCGTTGTCTTTATGGCTATATGTATACTCACCCAGGTAAGAAAACCCTGTTTATGGGTATGGAGTTTGGGCAAAGAGGCGAGTGGAATGCTTGGGCTGATTTAGACTGGGGAGCATTACAAAATGAGCCTCATCACAAACTCAAGCGATTTTTGACAGATTTAAATCAGTTTTATCGTTCTGAACCAGCTTTGTACACTCAAGATTTTTCCCATGAAGGGTTTGAATGGATTGAGTGTAATGATGCAGAAAATAGCGTAGTTTCCTTTATTCGCAAGGCAAAAGATTCCGAAGAATTTATCGTCACGGTTTGTAACTTTACTCCGCAGCCTCAATATAACTACTGGGTTGGTGTACCCCAGCCAGGTTTTTATACGGAAGCATTAAACAGTGATGCTGACATTTATGGTGGTAGCAATCTAGGTAATATGGGAGGTCAATGGACAGGGGAATGGTCTAATCCTAATTGGCCTTACTACCTGAACCTTAATTTACCTCCCTTGGGAGTGTTGATTCTCAAATTAGATCCGAGTAAAAAAATGAGTAATGAGTAATGAGTAAGCTGTCATGCATTTAAATTGGGTATAGGTAGCGACCAAGATGGCCGCACTATAAGGAATTATCAATAATTGATAATAAGCTTTAAATGATGAACAGCTTAACAACAAAATTATTTATTACTTTTTGCTTAACCAGTAAATTTAGGATGGGCAAAAATAGCCAGAACCGAAAATCTTAGAAGATTTTTGATCGGCTTTGCCCACCCTACCCTAAATAGTGAGAAAGTTTGAGTAAATTTCTGGGGTGACAAATGACTACAACTGTTAAAACTAGGACTTCCATCAAACTAGTTGAAAAAGAAACCCAAAAGTTACTAGATTGGGCTGAACAAGTACAGAAATCTGACCAAACTCTTTTTAAGCAAGCGCAAGTTTTAGCAACTAAACTCGGAGCCCATTACCGTCCGGATGGTTTAACGGAAATTGGCTTTTGGGTACCCGAATTAGCGGCTGATATGTTCCAGCCCAAGAATATTTATTTAGAAGTACTCACTCCTCTGAGTAAAGTTGACTTCGCCTCCCCTCTACAAAAAGTTAAGTTTCATCGTGAACAATTACACCTAGAAAAGCAGGGGGAATATTTCTGGGGCGTTGTTTCTGGAATGCGAGCAGGAACTAAAAATAGATTAGGTTCCTTTTATTGGTTGTGTTACCTCGATTTACAAACTAATGAGGTACGCACTATTGGCGATGTTTTAGCGGCTTCTTTACCTTATGGAGTTTATGCTCCGGCAGAACTTTATGATTTAGATGGTCTGCAAAAGATTAGAGCAGATTTAGAATACTTTAGTCAAGGAGAAGCGGATGAAGAAGGGATCATTCGTGTTCATCCTCCTCACAATATTTTACAGTTACATGTAAATACTGCCTCTAAGGAAAGGAGTTTGGCAGGTTTAAATCGAATTTATCAAGGCATTGCTGACAAGTTAAACGCTAATCAACAATTAACTCCGGCTGAACAAAACTATATTGGCTACGAAGCAGTACAACTATTACCAATTGAGCCTACAGTTGAGTATCGGGGGGAACATGAATTAGGTCATGGATTTTTCATCTTTCGGGAAAATGATTTGTATGAAATGGACCCTGAAACGGAGGAGATTGAGTACGAAGTAGAAGATATTAAAGTTACCCTCAAGAAACCTGATACGGAAAATTGGGGTTACGATATTGTCATTTTTGCTTCTTCAGCTACTAACCCCGCAGTTTTAGAAACTTTACGCCTAGATGAGTTGGTAGAATTTATTGCCACTCTGCATAATTTTCCCACTGGCCCAATTAAAGTTATCTTTGATATCGTCTACGGTCATGCTGATAACCAAGCTTTGGACTTATTGAATGGGCGCTTCTTGAAAGGACCAAATATGTATGGTCAGGATGTTAACCATCAAAACCCCAATGTACGAGCGATTTTGCTAGAAATGCAGCGGCGCAAAAATAACATGGGTGTAGATGGTATCCGAGTTGACGGCGCTCAGGATTTTAAATTTTTTAATCCTTTTTCTGGTCGGGTAGAATATGATGATGCCTACCTCAAAGATATGGCCCATGTGGTACAAGAAATCGGTGCTGCTAAGCGTATGCCTTTTGCCATTTTTGAAGATGGTAGACCATGGCCTGCTGAGGGTTGGGAGGAAATTTCTACCTATCGAGATATTATTGAGTTTGTGCCAGAAGCTTTTCAATGGGGGCCTCTGATTTTTGCTCACAATACCCCTGGTTTGAAAAAGTTTTGGGATAAAAAATGGGATCGGGTTTGTGAAGTAATGCAGGTGGGTGCTAACTGGATTACGGGCTGTGGTAACCACGATACTTTGCGGCGGGGCACTCAGGTAGAACCGGATTTACCTATTAATTGGAATTTAGGTAAAGATTTACCGGAAGTTTTAAATAATGCCTACGATAATCCAGCGGTTAATTTATTTGTCTATGGCTTTAGTCCTGGTTTACCAATGGACTTTATTAACTGCTTAATGCAGTCACCTTGGGGCTTTTTCCGCAATACCGATGACCGCTATGGGGTAAAAGTTGTCTCAGAAGAGGCAGGATTTTTGGATTGGCAGGTTAGTGCCGAGCT
The DNA here is from genome assembly GCA_049683475.1 of Coleofasciculaceae cyanobacterium. GTDB lineage: Bacteria > Cyanobacteriota > Cyanobacteriia > Cyanobacteriales > Coleofasciculaceae > JBAUJE01. The sequence continues at coordinate 38,237 of JBAUJE010000453.1, forward strand.
CTACAACCATACAGGTATTTTCTCCCGTGTTAAACAAATGGGTTTTGGCAAGTTAGGTGAACTGCGCCAGTTTATGCGAGGGTTGTATGATGCGATCGCCGAAACACATTACGATTTAGAAGAAGTAGCTCACTTATGTCAGCGTCACATGGGAGCTGACTCAGGAAAAGAAGAGGTGAAGCAGGAAGCTATGCAGCGCAAATCGGCCGCCCAATTACAAAAGCTGAATGTCCCTGATAAATCTCAGGTTTTAACTGAGTTAGATGTGGGTAAACTGAAGGTTTTTGCTAAGGCTTTCATGGAAGATATGCATGAGGCTTGCAATGTTTGGCACCAAGAGGCGAACTTGAAACCAGAACAAACGGCATTTAATCTTGCTTTGCGTCGCTTCCGTCTTGCAAATCCTTGGTTAAGGGAAAACTTGTCATCTTTAGACCGTTTTAATCGTGTCAGCGATGAGGATTACACAGTTTTCTATGGTGTCCGTTCTCAGCCAACCGAAGAGGGTGAGGGTCAAACTCCTTATCAAGTAGCAATGGTAGCCCACATGGGGGGAGAGCCGATTAATGCTACTCTTGGTGATTGGTTGCAATTAGATTTAAGTGAATGGAAAGTGGCGTTAGCTTCTCCTGGTTTGGAAGTGGGAGATAATTTGGCAGATTTGCGATCTTTTGAACTAAAGGATACTCAGGCTTTATTGTTGGAAAAAGTTGGTTAGAGTTTCTAAGTCTTTGTAGCCCCCGTGTTTCCCCCAATTCCGGGTTACAAGTCCCCCAGAATTCCCTTATCTCAAGCCTTGCTAGCATAACAAAGTATCTGCCCAGGGGACATCGTCGCCTGATGTGAGGGGTAGATAAAAAATTTTCAATTCTCTATTTCTTTCCAACCAATCAACCCTTGCGCAGGGGGTCTGGGGGAGGCGCGCCGTCACCCAGCGGGGGGTTTGGGGGGTAGAATCCCCCAAGCTAGATTTT
>JBAUJE010000454.1:0-1558 GCA_049683475.1 Coleofasciculaceae cyanobacterium
TACCGACCAATCCCTCAATTTGTCCGACAATCTCACCCCTTGCTGCCTCTTGCCCAAAAATTGAACCGGCAATGGCGATCGCCAAAATCAACAGAGGTGTCAGGGAAAAAACTGTGTAATATGCCAAAGCCGCAGCTAAGCGTGAGGCTTTATCTTCCTGCCATTCCTGAAATGTTTCTTTTAGTAGCTTGACAATAACCTTTGGCTTCATGGTTAAAACTCCTAATACCGATACTCCTAGACCCGCCCTTCCTTATGTTTTGGCTTTTCTCTCAGGAACCACAATGGTCTAAAGTTAGAATCCTAACAGAAATGCTTCCCAGTTGAGGGCTGATAATTGATGGCAATCAACTATGAACAAATAATAATCAAGAAGCAAAATCTGTTTAGATATACATCCAAAGGTTGATTAGCCATAACTGACATTCTGGTATCCTTTAGGCAAACCAAAAGCCTTGGGGAGCTGCACAATAATAACTTACCTGTTTGACCGCAACTAGTAAAAACTAGCGGTGCGAACTGGTAAACAATTGTTTTTTGCCTCTCCTTAAAAGATTGTTCTGGATAAGAGTTTTGTCATTTCTTCAGATATTGGTCAACAAGTAGTCTGAGATACTTAGACATTACAACAACCCAAACAAACTCAAGGCTTATTTGAAGTTTTATATGACTTAGGCAGGGGAGGAATCTATGTGGGTTGAAAAGCTAGCGCGGCTGGGTTACGCAGCCAAGGGAATAGTTTACGGTCTTGTGGGAATACTGGCGGTAATGGCAGCTTTTAGCAGCGGAGGTAAAACTACGGATACTAAAGGTTCTCTCCATACCATTGCTGCCCAACCATTTGGTTCTTTTTTATTAATTTTAGTGGCGATTGGTCTAATAGGATATGTTTTATGGCGCTTCGTGCAAGCAATCACAGATCCCGACAACAAAGGCACCGATGCCAAAGGCATCGCAACACGTATCGGCTATGCCCTTAGTGGTTTTATTTATGGAGGTTTGGCAGCCCAGGCAATTTTCCTAGCTACAGATTCAAGCAAAAGTGGTGGTGGAAAATCGAAAGAGGATTGGACAGCCCTGGTACTTCAGCAACCCTTTGGCCGATGGTTAGTAGCCCTTGGTGGAGCATTGCTCATCGGCCTCGGCTTCTACCGGATTTATCGAGCTTACAAAATCAAATTTCGTAAGAAGCTGGACTTAACAGAACTTGACTCAACTCAAGAAACCTGGGCTGTACGCATTAGCCGCATTGGCATCACGGCGAGGGGCATTGTTTTCGTCATGCTCGGTTTCTTCCTAATTCAGGCATCAGTGCAGTATAACCCTGACAAAGCAAGAGGTTTAGACGGGGCATTGCAAACTATAGCAAGGCAACCTTTTGGCAAAATCCTGCTCGGTTTGATGGCAATTGGACTGATTGCTTATGGAATTTACATGTGGATACAAGCCCGTTATCGCCGCATTAAAACAAGTTAGTTAGTGTAACTTCTAATTATTAAATGACAAAAATCAAACGTGTAATATTAGGTTTGCTAGTAGTGCCGGCATTATTAGTAAT
>JBAUJE010000455.1:0-7795 GCA_049683475.1 Coleofasciculaceae cyanobacterium
GGCAATCGCAGCCCAAAGGTTATCTGCAATTGGTGTCTGCGGCGGTGTGGCTGGGAGAAAGTTATCGGGTACTTGGGGATGAGCCTAAAAGTCGAAAATGTTGGGAACAAGCGTGCGAGCGCGCTAAAGCACTGATGGAGTTTAACCCCACTACGGCTTATTACTGGCAAGGGAGAGCATTATTGGCATTGGGGGATATCAGGGGTGCTAGAAAGGCTTACCGCAGCGCCCTGTCTGGCCATTTACTTTACCCGGCACGAGGAGAGGTGAGGCAATCTTTGCCAGATTTGTAAAGGTTTTTTGCTAATTTGCCCCACCTTTTAGGCTTTTTTTTTGAGTTATGGCCCGATTTGGAAAAAACTACTTCTAACTAGAAAAATTGACCGGAATTACCCAGTGAAAACGTCTTAAGAGTGTAGAGACTAAAGACAGAAATTCAAATTTTGTCCAAAGTCCAATACTATTGTGTAGTTCAGGAGAACAACATGGATAACATTGTATCATCGCAGAATTGGTCGATAAGTAATGTAAAGATTCAGTGTGACACAAATTGGTGGGGGTTCACGCTCCACCTCAACGAAGATGCAACCCAGCTTCTTGAGCAGATCGATAAGTTCGCGGACGAGCTGGTCAGTGCTTTGGGCAGCGAACTCGAGCCCATTGCTGGCCTTATACAAGCGTATCTGAAAGCCAGGAATATCGTAATCAAAGCGGAAGATAAGGGGGAGGGAGTTAAGCTTGTCTCCCCTTGGGCAATGCCGACCCTGCTTATTCCACTCCCGGAGCACAAGCACATAAACGACTCTCGATTGCGGTGGACTGCTTTTAATCCAGAGACGAGTTCTTGGTGTGAAGAGAATAAGATGCACGATGACTACTCTGCGGACGGCCCAGCGCTGGCAGAATTGCAGGACAAGTTGTACTGTGTCGCCCGTGGAGCGGGTCGAGACTCACATCTCTGGTGGATGGTATTTGATGGCGAGTGGGGAACTTATCGAAAGATAAAAGACGTGTTCTCCGCGAATGATCCGGCGCTGGCAGAATTCCAGGGCAAGTTGTACTGTGTCGCCCGTGGAGCGGGTGGAGACTCACATCTCTGGTGGATGACGTTCGACGGGCACAACTGGTCAAAATATCAAAAGATAGATTACGTGTACTCTGAGGACGGCCCAGGGCTGGTAGAATTCCAGGGCAAGTTGTACTGTGTCGCCCGTGGAGCTGGAGACTCAAATCTCTGGTGGATGACGTTCGACGGGCACAACTGGTCAAAATATCAAAAGATAAATGACCACGTGTTCGCTGGGGATACCCCATCGCTTGCTGTATTTCAAAACAAGTTGTACTGTGTCGCCCGTGGAGCTGGAGACTCAAATCTCTGGTGGACGACGTTCGACGGGAATAGTTGGAGTCAGTACCAGAAGTTTAACAATGGTATTCAATCCGCTAAAAAACCTGCCCTTACGACTTACCGCCACCCTCGAGCCACGCGGGATCAGCTTTTGTGCATGTACCGAGGCGTACAGACATGAGCATGTAGGGATTCCAGGGGTGCATCCCACTTAGGCATGAGCAGAAATATTTAAAGAGCGAGAGTAAGGGGAGCATCCCATTTTGGAAAAAAGAGAGAACTTATTCGCGAGTAATAATCGCGAATAAGTTCCCGACTTAGATATTTTCTTGCTCGGAGTCGAAAGAAATATCCAGTAAGCTATTCTTAAGAGAATCAATAGTGCGATCGCTTCTCTTGTAGGTTGGGTTTCGCCGTAGCTCAACCCAACCTTTTTAGATCATTCCACCCAGAGATTACACCAGCGATCGCCTTTGGTAGTACAGCTGAAGTAACCATATATCAAGGACTTATTTCAACTAGTTCTCCAGTTATTTTCGAGAATTGGTATTACCTTTTGGCAAGACAATAGACCTCTTGCAAAAGTAAAAATTCAATCAAATTGAGATGTGAAAGGGTCAAATCTTGTGCCTGTATGCTGCTAACGCACCATGCTTCGCAAACCCTGTTCCCTATTCCCTGTATGCCCTAACGACCATGCTCCGCAAACCCCGACTTCTGCAAGAAGTCTAATTAGTTGATTTTTAAGCATTGTGATTTTTCGGCTTGCCTGAGTAAAATATTTTTTGCTCTTGATAGTCTGAAGGTCTTGACCGACTTTGCTCAGCACTATCTACTATTAATTCGTACTCTGCCAACATCTCAATAATTGTTTCTGACTCTTCTTGGCACTTTTTTATTTGTTCTAGTAAACTAAGCTGTTCGTCATTTAAACCTTATTATCAATAATTGAGAAATCTTTGTAGTGCGACCATCTTGGTCGCTACCTATACCCAATTTAAATGCATAACAGCTTAGCTGGCAGTAATTCTCTTAACAAAGCTTACCAATAATTAAAAATATAAGGTCAGTAGTAAACTCCAGTTCTAAACAACGCCATACTCCTTAAACCAAGCCTGTAAACGCTGCCAACCATCTTCTGCTGCTTCTTCTCGATAGCTAGGACGGTAGTCAGCAAAAAAGCCGTGGGGTGCATCTCGATAAACGATAATTTTTGAACCACTTTCCCCAGTTGCCAAAGCCTCGCGCATCTTTTCCACTGTTTCTGTAGGAATTAAATCATCTTTGCCGCCGTATAGTCCCAAAATTGGTACAGTCAAATCACTGGCAATGTCAAGGGGGTACATGGGAGTTAAAAAGTTTTTCTCCCCATCCAAGCGTCCATACCAGGCAACACCTGCCTTGACATTTGGATTAAGCTGCTACGCAGCTTATCACTCTCACCATAGAGACTATCAGCTAACACTAATTCAAATTTAAAACCTAATTTTTGTAATTCTTCAATCATTTCTCCGGCTATTTCCGGTTTAGTTTTATATTTATCTGATTCTTTTAATCTTTCTTTTGGCTTGAAAACTTTAAAGGTTAAAGGGAAAGTTATTCCATCTAAATAACCGTAAGCTGTCACCACAACTATCCCGTTTTCTGTTTTGCCAATATTTCCGATATATTGTCGCTTCACGTAATCAGTACTTTTTCCTTTTTTCTTATCTCCTGTCTCGTCTATTATTAGAATAATAGAACGTCCTTGTAATATATTTAAAATGATTGATAATCTTCTCTTTCTTAAATCTTTGGCTGACCAGGGGGAATTAGTTAAAAAATGATGCAGAGATTGTTCACTATTTAATCCAACTAGTTGAGCTATCGCTGGTAAAGTTTTCCTTTTTATCTCAGAAATCATCCCCAGATGTAGATATTTAAAATTTTCAAAGCTTCGTACTTCTGGAAATAGATTTTGGTAGAGTTCACAATAGGAATCAATAAATTGTACGGTAGGTTCTGGCAGACGTGGTTCAACCATAGACTAGCTCTGGGTTTGAGAGTTTTTTAATTATTATATCTTTCCCAGAGTGATAGAAGAGGGTTAATTACCATCCCCTCACTTGCGACTCAAGGCCCAAACCCCATTCCAATTTTCCGGCACCCCCTCATCTATCAGGCGATTAATTCTCTCTAAATACAAACTAGTAGTCTTATCTTGCGGATTAATTGCCAATACTAACTGAAAACATTGCTTAGCCTGACTAAATTTCTGACGATAATAATATTCTACCCCCTGCTCAAAATCTGCCTGAGTTTGGAGCTTTAACTTCCTAATTACCTCAGTCTCTCCATCCAAAACCTCAAAAATAGCAATTGGTCTTTTCCTACCTTTTACTCTTACCTTATCTAAAAAGCGAATTTGATACTGCTCTGGATGCTTTAGATGAGCTAATGCCTGATCAGAAATAACTAAACAGACCCCATAAAACTTAGTCAAACTTTCTAAACGAGCCGTCAGATTAACATTATCAGAAAAAGCATCTCCTTGCATCCTTCGCATTTCTCCTACCATACCCACCATCATGGGACCAAAATGTACTCCTATCCCTACTTTAATGGGTAGATAACCCCCGTCTTGACGCTCAATATTGTATAGTTCCACTTGTTTTAATTTGGCAATACCGGCTTGCACTGCCTCATCAGACCCATTGGGAAAAACTGCCATCATCCCATCGCCTAAGTACTTGACAATAAAGCCATTATTATCTCTGATAATTGGGCTAACTTGCTTGAGATAAGCATTGACAAAATCAAAGTTTTCTTGAGGTGTCATGCTTTCAGAAAGAGCAGTAAAACCACGAATATCACTAAACATTACTGCCATTTCTTTACTAACGTGATCACCCAATTGCACGTCAACAATGCTCTCTTTATCTAAGAATTGTAGATACTCATGGGGAACAAAACGCCCATAGGCTTGATTAGTTTTCGCCAAGCGGATATGGGTTCTAATGCGGGTTAAAAGTTCTTCCTTACAAAAAGGCTTAGTTAAATAGTCATTTGCCCCAAACTGAAAGCCAACAACTAAGTCATTAACTTGATTTTTCGCCGTCAACATAACTACAGGAAGTTGATGGGCAGGATAGCGTTCACGCAGTTTAGCACAAACTTCATAACCCGACATACGAGGCATCATGACATCTAAAATAACTAAATCAAAGTTTTGCCCACTGTTAATTATTGCTAAAGCTTCAGCCCCATTGAAAGCTTGGGTAACTAGATAGTTTTCCAGGGAAAGATGATTTTTGAGAACTTGCAAGTTAATGGGTTCATCATCTACCGTTAAGATACTCAATTGCCTAGTTTTTAAAGGATTGACTTCCTCAATGTTATGGGGAAAATTCATGACAGGACAGAGGGGTTGCTCAATAATGCCCTGTTTATTAGGGGCAAGGACAACCTCTTGAGTAGGCTCAACCATAGCAAAAGAGATAGGCAATGTAAAACTGAAACGTGAACCCGTTCCTACCTCTGAGCTAACTACAATCTTGCCACCATGTAATTCTACTAACTTTTTAGTAATGGTTAAGCCTAAACCCGTTCCCCCATATTGTCGCGCCGTTGAACCGTCTGCTTGCTCAAAGGATTCAAATATTTGCTCTAACTTATCTTCTGGTATGCCAATACCTGTATCAGAAACAGTAATGGTTAATTGAGGCTGACTATTAACAGTTAACGAGGAATTATCCTCAGACTCAATCAATTCTGCGCTAACTTCTACTTTACCACTTTCTGTAAATTTAATGGCATTGCCAACTAGGTTATATAAAATCTGTTGCAGCCGATTTTCATCTGCCTCAACAGGAGCTAAATCAGGAGAGATAGAATTAATTAGTTGTAAATTTTCATGAGTTACCAGTGCTTGACTAAAGGTAAGTACTACCTCAGCAAGAGCTCGCATGTCCACTGGCTTCAGTTGCAGTTCTAGATTGTGATGTTTTAGTTGAGAAAAATCCAGCAATTCGCTAACAAGAGTAGCTAATCGATGAGCGCTTTGAGCTACCATTGAGAGGTTTTGCTTTTGTAGGTCGGAAAGTTGCCCGACAGCCCCTTCAATCATTGATTCTGTAATGCCAATCATACCGCTGAGGGGTGTGCGTAGTTCATGGGAGGTATTAGCAAGAAATTCGTCTTTGAGTTGGTCGAGGCGTTTTAACTCAGCATTGAGACGTTCTGTATCAGCCTTTTTGGCTTCTAAGGTTGCAAAGGACTCCTGCAATTGCCTAGTCATATTATTAAATACTTGGGCTAATTCTCCTAATTCATCGGAGCGTTCTATTTCTAATTTCTGTTCCCATTCACCTTGAGCAATATTTTTTGCTGCTTTGTTTAAACGCTTGATCGGTTGAATAACCCAGTCAGTTGTACTCAGACAGACCAAACTAGCTATTAACAAAGCTACTAGACATAGTAGAATCGTAGAGCGCCGATTGGCATTAATTTGCCCCATGAAATCTTCTGCTGGTACTACTACCACCACCAACCAATCTAAACCTCTCTGGTTAGAGTAAGGCAGTACTTGTACAAATTGTCGCTTACCATTAAGGATAAATTGAAGCTTTTGGGGACTATTTATCTGGTCAATGTTATCAAATTGCTTAGTCAAATGCTCTGCTGTGGCAAGAGTTAAAGTATCTTTGCTCTCTAGTACCCCACGTTGTTTAGCCTGACTATCATTATTACTTGGTCTAGATGGTTCTTCTAAAGTTGAACTAGCTACTAGTTCTCCCGTGCGCTCAATAATAAAAGTTTGACCAGAAGGACTAATTTTTATCTGGCGTAGAAACTCACTAATACCACTCAGGTTGAGATCAACAGCCATTACCCCTTGCAAATTACCATTATCATCATAGAAAGGTTCTGAAGCTGTCATGCCAAGAGCACCTGACTTGGCAAAGGCATAGATTTCACTCCAAGTTGACTCACCATCCTCAACCGCTGCCATATACCAAGGTCGAATGCGAGAATCGTAATAGGACTGTACTCTCAACTGTTTTATGCGCCGGCCTTGCTCATCTAACAGGTAAAAAGAGCGTTTAGGGAAACCTTCACTTACTTTAGTAACTAACTTGCCATCTGGGTTCCTTAAAACACCAATAATTTCTCCATTTTTGTTACCTAAATAAATATCACTTACAGTGTTAAATAGCTGTATCTGTTGCCAAAAATGCTGCTCAATAGTAGATAAATTCTGCCAATTCAAATGACCTAAATTAGCCGCATCTACATTTATTCTAGTAATTAAATAAGGCTTTTCTAAGTAATTATTAAGGCGTTCTTCAATACGATTACTTACCTCCTCAAGTAACTGGGTGACAAGATTGTCTACTGCTTTTTGACCATTGCGAAAGGAAAGATACCCCGTTAATCCTACTGCGGCAAAGATTTGCAGCAAGAAAGGAATCGTCAGGATAGTTTTTAGGGTAGCTTTGCCAGAAAATTTAGTAAAGAAACGATCTAGTGGTCTAATTAACATAAATGCTGTTCCGAACTGTTTGTGGCACGGTCTATCATCCGAGAAAAGTGAACTAAAGTTCAGATTGGCGATATGGATAACAGTTCAGTTAAGGGATTTTTAACCTGGAATTGCTTGCTGACCAGATTAGCTTTTCCCCAGGTAGTAGATGACTTTGCTTAAAACCCATGAGTCTGTTCAGAAATTATTGATTATTCATGCTGGAGCTAACTTTGCGAGAAAAACATCAAGTTAAGTTAGTTTAAATGGTCATTGCTTAGCTTTGGTCGTTAAAAAAGTTTTCTCCGAATCAGTGCAGTTGCTTGGCTCTGCCGTTTGGCTTTACCAGTGCGTAACTAACATAAAGACAATAAGCAGGAACTGAAGTCTCTAGACCTATTTAGCTAGGATTTCTAGAATTATACGCAACCTATACATCAAATCAAACTTGATTGTCTACAGCCGCTGACAATACTGGAACAAGCAGAGTCAGCATAATTTAGAGTTTTTTCAAAAAAATTAATAGAAATTTACGCAAGAACTATTGAGCCGATGTCTTTTCAACTTACCCGCTTCAGCTTTATTGCAGTCACAGCCTTCCTCTCTATTTACGGACAAGTACAAGATTTACCTGTTCCGCTAGCCGGAAGTGTATTGAAAGTATCAGAAACCCTCAGACAGCCGAAAAACCCTAGCACAAATGAAGCAAGGTTAAGTCTTGAGGGAATAGGGAATAGGGAGTAGGGAGTAGGGAGTAGGGAGTAGGGAATAGGGAATAGGGAACAGGGAATTTAGAATTTAGAATTTAGAATTGAAAATTGTCAATCTCCCTCTGCTTCCTCATCTCCCCCATCTCCCCCATCTTTCTGCATTCTTAATTCTGAATTCTTAATTCTTTCTACCTCCTTGTCTCCCCCAGCTCCCCTTCACCCCGGAGACAACTCCTC
>JBAUJE010000456.1:0-2057 GCA_049683475.1 Coleofasciculaceae cyanobacterium
ACTCAAGGGAGAGATTAATCTTCTTTGGCATCAAACCAGTTTGTTAGACATTCTGAAAGAGACGGATTTAAGAGTGGACTTTACCCGTAACTTCAAGAGTATGGGAACGAGAGAAATTATTGATAGAGAAACCCTGCAAAAGCGATTACTGCTTTGTTTGTATGGAATGGGAACGAATACAGGGCTAAAACGTATTCATACCGGAATCAATGGGGAAAATTATCAAGATTTACTCTATGTGCGCCGTCGCTACATTCAAAAAGACCAACTTCGCAGTGCTATTGCTGAGGTGATTAATGCTATCTTCGAGATTCGCTTACCCCACATCTGGGGAGAAGGAACAACCACCTGTGCCAGTGACAGTAAGCACTTTGGAGCTTGGGAACAGAATTTAATGACTCAGTATCATCGACGCTACGGGGGACGAGGGGTGATGATTTATTGGCACGTTGAGAAGAAGTCTACCTGTATCTATTCTCAACTTAAAACCTGTTCTTCATCGGAAGTAGCAGCCATGATTGAAGGAGTATTGCGTCACTGCACCAATATGGATGTGCAGAAGAACTATGTGGATAGTCATGGTCAAAGTGAGGTAGCGTTTGCTTTTACCCACCTATTAGGATTCCAGTTAATGCCGAGACTGAAGCGCATTAAGGTGCAGAAGCTGTATCGTCCTTATACAGGAGTTGCAGAAGCTTATCCTAACCTACAACCGATTCTTACTCGTCCCATCAATTGGGATTTGATTCGTCAGCAGTATGACCAGATGGTGAAGTATGCGACGGCGTTGAGATTGGGAACGGCGGAAACAGAAGCGATTCTCAAACGCTTTAGCAGAAATCCTTTCAAGCATCCTACTTATCTGGCTTTGATGGAATTAGGAAGAGTAATTAAGACCATTTTCCTATGTGAATATCTTGACTCGGTTGCGGTACGCCGAGAAGTGAATGAAGGGTTGAATGTGGTGGAACGATGGAATGGAGTCAATGATTTTATCTTCTATGGGAAGGGGGGAGAGTTTGCTTCTAATCGCTTGGAGAGTCAGGAATTATCGGTGTTATCGTTGCATCTGTTGCAAATCTGTTTGGTGTATGTCAATACGTTGATGATTCAGAGTGTTTTGTCACAGAAGCATTGGGAGCAAAAGCTGACGGCAACGGATTTACGAGCAATTACGCCTTTGATTTTTAGTCATGTTAATCCCTATGGTACGTTTAAGTTGGATCTTCAGGAAAGGATTTTTGGGTTAACTCAACCCTTGGTAGCTTAATCCCTCCAAAAGTTCTCAAACCGTTGCGGTGACATTTGGGTATAGCGAACGGTATGGTGAATATTCTTGTGTCCTAAGTAGTCTTGGATGGCTCTGGTATCGTGTCCAAGGGATGCTAAATAGTAACCACAAGCATGACGGAGTTGATGAGGGTGGACGGGAAAAGGAAGATTCGCTATAACTCCTGCTCTGGCGATGATGTGGCGAATTGAACGAGTTGATAAGGGGGCTTTGTGTTCGGAGACAAAGACATAAGGAGTATCAGGATAGTCTCTTTGGAGAGCGCGTAAGGCTCTCAGTTCGGGTGAACGCAGGGGATGAATGCTATCATGACCGTGTTTGACCCGATGAACTTCGATGTAACCATCAACTAAATCTATCTGTGACCATTTCAGTGTGACTAATTCAGCGGTTCTTAGTCCATGACGGTACATTAAGAGGATGATGGTAGCATCTCTGACACGATGACGACCTACTTTTTTAGCGGCGTGCATCAGGGACTGGATTTCTGAGGGGCGCAGGTATTCTCGCTCTCTTGTGGAGGCTTTTTTCACCGGAGGAGCGGAGGGTGAATGAGACTTTGCCGAAAAGGGAAGTTGGGGGGTGATAGATAGCATGGGTCAACTCCTCATGCGGATGTATCTATCTTTAGGATACTTTGCCTAAAAGAGTACAAACTCGGCAAAGTTATGATTTGTATTACTTATCAATAAAGCCCCAAAATGGGGTTGACAAATGTCACATTGGTTCTCGTTGCACCTGGTCGCACGAACCCTATGTTTCCGCC
>JBAUJE010000457.1:0-3698 GCA_049683475.1 Coleofasciculaceae cyanobacterium
TTGCATGTTATTGGTAAACCACCCACAGCCGAAGAAGCGATCGCCACTTTAGTTAATATCTCCAATCTTGACCGTTCTGAAGAAGACATCATGAGTCTGCCTCGCATTATCGCAGAGAGCATTGGGCGAGATATTGACGAGATTTACCAAAATAACGACAAGGGCATTTTAGAAGACGTTAATCTACTACAAGAGATTACTCTGGCAAGCCGTGAAGCAGTTACAGCCCTAGTTAAAGAGCAAACTGATGCCGATGGCCGGGTTTCTAAGGTAGCGTCCCTCAATTTCTTCAACATGCGTAAGCGGACACCTTGGTTAGAGGCACTAGCAGGGGCTGGTTATAACGTTGACCCGGAACCAATTAAGCCTCTGTTTGAGTATCTAGAATTCTGCCTAGAACAAATTGTCGCAGATAACGAGTTAGGGGCAATGCTTCAAGCCTTAGAAGGTGAATACGTCCTACCAGGGCCAGGGGGTGACCCAATCCGCAACCCCGATGTTTTACCGACAGGTAAGAATATCCACGCCCTCGATCCCCAATCTATCCCAACAATGGCAGCGGTGAAGTCGGCTAAAATCGTGGTAGACCGACTAATTGCGAGGCAAAAGGAAGAAAATGGCGGTAACTGGCCAGAAACTATTGCCTGTGTACTGTGGGGTACGGATAATATCAAGACCTACGGAGAATCCCTCGCCCAAATTATGTGGATGGTGGGAGTCAGGCCAGTACCCGATGCCTTGGGACGGGTTAATAAGTTGGAATTGATATCTTTAGAAGAGTTAGGTCGTCCTCGTATTGATGTGGTGGTCAACTGTTCCGGTGTCTTCCGTGACTTGTTCATTAACCAAATGAACCTACTCGACCAAGGGGTTAAGATGGCCGCCGAGGCAGACGAACCCCTAGAGATGAACTTTGTCCGCAAACATGCAGCTAAACAAGCCGCAGATATGGGCGTTAATTTGCGGCAAGCCGCCACTCGTATCTTCTCTAATGCTTCTGGTTCCTATGCGGCAAATGTCAACTTGGCAGTAGAAAACAGTACTTGGGAAAGTGAGTCTGAGTTACAGGATATGTACTTGGCCCGCAAGTCCTTTGCTTTTACTTCCGATAATCCCGGCACAATGGATCAGAACCGTCAGATTTTTGAGTCAGCGCTGAAGACGGCTGATGCTACTTTCCAGAATTTGGATTCTTCCGAGATTAGTTTGACAGATGTTTCTCATTACTTTGATTCTGACCCAACTAAGGTAGTAGCCAATTTACGGGAAGATGGCAAGACTCCCTCATCTTATATTGCTGATACCACTACAGCTAATGCTCAAGTGCGGACACTATCAGAAACCGTGCGTTTAGATGCCAGAACTAAGTTACTCAATCCTAAGTGGTACGAGGGAATGTTGAGTCATGGTTACGAAGGAGTGCGGGAACTTTCTAAGCGGTTGGTTAATACAACGGGTTGGTCAGCAACTGCTGGTGCTGTGGATAACTGGGTATATGAGGATGTTAATACCACCTTTATCCAAGATGAAGAGATGCAAAAGCGGTTGATGAATCTCAATCCTCATTCTTTCCGCAAGATGGTTACAACTTTATTGGAAGTCAATGGCCGTGGTTATTGGGAGACTTCTGAGAGTAATTTGGATCGTCTGCGGGAGTTGTATCAGGAGGTTGAGGATCGGATTGAAGGGGTTGAATAGTCCTAGGTAATATCGCGTTAATTGGTAGAGACGTTCCGGTGGAGCGTCTCTACTATTATGAAATTATCCCCAATCCTAAATTGGTAAGTAGGTGGACAAAATTATTTGTGTATTTGCTAATCGGCTATATTCCTATTGCCTATTCCCTACCTTCACCAAATGTTAAATTAATTCTGTCCAGGTAATTATGACTGCCTTAACCCTCAATCTCAAATCGGTTATTGATTTAACGGACGAACAGTTCTATCAACTCTGTCAGGATAACCGGGAACTAAAGTTTGAACGCAATGCCAATGGAGAATTAGTCATTATGCCACCTACTGGAGGGGAAACAGGTAATCGCAATGGCAGATTGACGCAGCAATTATTTAACTGGACAGATACGAATGAAACTGGCATTGCTTTTGATTCTTCCGTTGGTTTTAAATTGCCTAATGGTGCAGACCGTTCTCCTGATGCTTCTTGGGTACAATTGGCACGATGGAATAGTTTAACTCCTGAACAACAAACCAGATTTGTTCCTCTGTGTCCTGATTTTGTGGTTGAGTTACTTTCTCCGAGTGATAGCTTGAAAGAAACTCAGGAGAAGATGAAAGAATATCGGGATAATGGTACTCGTTTGGGTTGGTTAATTAATCGAAAATCTCGGTCAGTGGAAATTTATCGGCAAGGTCAGGAGGTCGAGGTTTTGGAGTCTCCTGCTATTCTTTCTGGGGAAGATGTTTTAGTCGGTTTTGTGCTGAATCTTGAGGTGATTTGGTAACACTCCACAGTGTGATCGCGTTTGGAGTATCGTAGATGCGATCTACTGCTCCACCAAAATCTTGCGACTACTTGATGCTGATAACCGACAGATAACGGTTCGGGTCAGCAGTTGCCGATATTTTTGCATTCCACCCAACCGGCTTCGGTCAATCCACTGCACCCGAATTGTTAGATTGCGGTTGTCTTGATTCATATTATGATTTATATTTCAAAACCACCTCGCTCCTTAGCTAATTCAATGAGACGCTGTGTATAAGGACGATTAGATACATTGATGAACCCAAGACTGAAATTCGCCATTTGCCTCTTGAACTCATCAAATTCTTTTCCAGTTAACAAAGGCAAAGGATTTAGCACTTCTCCCTCTCCAAAAGCATTGAACTCCACACCTGGGTTCTCTTCAACTTCATCTATAAAAAACCAAGACCAAAGCACGTATTTTTTCGGACTCTTACCATAACCTACTATTAAAAATACAACGTCGTTGATTGCATTGCGAATTGCCGATTTAGCCGTAGTGACACACGAGAGTTCAAAATTTGATGTGTCCAACGTTGATAAATCATCAATATTTGTTTCATAACAACCAGGTAAGTAACCAAGGTTGTCATAGCGATGATACTGAAGCCAAAAACGCATCAAATTATCCAGTTGAGCGGTCTAATCTTACTATAGTGTCATCCTCAAGACATGGGAGTTGTGGATGCGATCGCGTGTATCTTTCCCAAAGTGCGTGCGATCGCATTTTAGTGAATTTCTGCTTTATTCAAGGCAGAATCTCAAAACTATCGCAATGTCGAGGTCGAAATAATCTAAAGTCGCGCTGATCTAAGGTCAATATCGTTTTACTACCAAAACGTTCTGCCACAGCCATGACACTTGCATCTACAAAATCAATCCGACTATCTTCATATTCCTCCAAGATTGCTGCCACACGCATTACATCTTCGTCTATCAAAGCTACTAGACGAAATCGACTAGCAGACAATCCTCCCAAGAAAGCTACTACAGTCGCTGTTCCTGCATAACGCCCTACCAAATATGCAACTTCTGCCAATACCGTTTGTGGCAAAAAAATCTGCTGATGTTGTGCATACAAACTGGTAACAACTCCGTGCATTGTATCTGAGCGATTTAACAATGCTACAACAAAGCCCGTGTCAGCTACGGGTGGGATTCTTTCCATGTCCACCCCGATTTTTCAGTAATCTCCTGTTGCAAAATATCTTCTGAAT
>JBAUJE010000458.1:0-17536 GCA_049683475.1 Coleofasciculaceae cyanobacterium
GAGAAACCGATTCGGGAGATGATCTAGATAACGAAGACGATACTCCTGACTCAGATGATGATTCTACTCCTCCTGTCGAAGATAATGGAGAAACCGATTCGGGAGATGATCTAGATAACGAAGATAATACTCCTGACTCATATGACGATTCCCAGGAAGAACCAGAAATTACACCTACTGGCACCTTTGAATTTAGCCAAGGGAACTACAGCGTCAATGAAGACGACGGAACAGTTACCATAACCGTCGAACGAGCAGGTGAGAGTAACGGAGAAATCAGCCTAGACTACGCTACCAGTGATGGTACTGCCACAGCTAGCTCTGACTATGATGCGGCTTCTGGCACCCTAAGCTTTGGCGATGGAGAAACAACTAAGACTTTCACCATCAAAATCAACAATGATTCAGATGTCGAGGGAGACGAAACAGTACAACTACAAATTACTAACGTCAGTGCTGGAAATTTAGGTGGTCAAGACGAAGCAACACTAACAATTGTCAATGACGACATTGTAAATAATCAAGCTCTCTCCGCCTCAATAAAAGGTAGCAACATTAAATTCAACTCTGGAGATTCTGAAGCAAAAATTGCTGCTACAGGTGCTGCCAAGATTAACCTCGGTACTCAGACTATTTACATCGGTACGCAGCAAGTATCAAGCAATAACCAAAATCCAATTATTGCCAGCTTTGACAGTAGTAACCCCGATAACAATTGGGTAAAAACAGACTACGAAAAGACTGGTGCTGACGGAAGAGGCTACGGTCTATTCTGGACGGGTAGTGACCTTTACGGTGTATTCAGCGTTGACGGTACCCAAGGTAGTTCTAGTGAAGATTTTCGTCGTGCTTCTGGAGATGCCACCCAATCTTGGCTAAAGAGCTTTGGTAAAGGCGGTGGCGCAAAAGTCGCCGTTCTAGCAAAAATTAACCCAGCTACAGGTCAGATGACAGATGCAGCCTACTTGTCAGCACTTTTGAGCAACGGTAATAGTAACTCCTTAGCCATTACCGACCTATCTGTCAACGGCAATGGTAACTTAGTCGTGAACGCTCAATCTTTCTTTTCTCCCCGTAACCCCGATGGCAGCGCTATGACAAAAGTTGGTTCTGGTGGTTCACCTTTTGATTACACCATCGAAATCACACCTAACTTGAATACCGTAGTTAGTACTTCAGCAAAAGGCTGGGTTGCTTAGGTAATGAGGTGAGGGGGTGAGGAGGTGATGAGGTGATGGAGTGATGGGGTGAATCTTCATCAAGATTCTTACTCATTACTCATTACTCATTACTCATTACTCCTTACTCCTTACTCATTACTCCTTACTCATTACTCCTTCAGACTTGAGAAGAGTGGGGCAAAATGGAGTTAACTCGTCAGTTAGCTCCTTGAACCCCTCATGAAACTTCTCTGGAATTCGCTGCTAATCTCTCTAGGTATCTTACTGCCAACTTCAACTTCGGTTGTTTTGGCTGAGTCTGTAGAACCCTCGCAGTCGGTTAGTCTAACGGCTAGTACGGCGGAAGTATCACCAATTTCTGCTCCGGCTGTTCCTGTAGCGAAGGAAACCTTGATAACAGTTAGTGGGGAAGCTGAGGCAATTAGCCTAACTTCTTGCTCAGATTGTTCTACAGTGACTGAGGTAAAGGAGTGGAGAGTAGGAAATGAAGAAGGGGAAAATAATTTAACTTCACTCCCCCTCAATCTTGGTTCTGCTGATACCTCCCTAGAGTTTTCCTCGGTATTGCATCTAGAAACATTTGCTCTACCTGAAGTTATTCAAGAATATCCCTCAACTTTTAGACAAGCAGATGTTTCTGGTCAAGATGTAGAAACAATTGTCATCCCTGACATTGAGCCGGTTTATCAGCCTCCGGTTAGAACAGCTGAAGAAAGTAGTACAACGCCTGCACCTGAGTCCAACGAAGAGATAGAGACACCAGTAGAAGTTGAGACTCCTGCACCGGAATTAGAAGAAGAGACAGAAACAACAGTTGAAACTGAAACTCCTACATCCGAGTCAGACGCAGAGACAGAAACAAAAGTAGAAGTTGAAACCACTCCAGATGAAAGTGAAACAACGTCTACTGAGTCAGCTGAAGAAGAAGAGGAAGACAAGCTAACTCCGGAAGAAATTGCTCAGCAGCAGAAACTAATTGAGGCAGACAGACTTTATCTTAGTGGTGAGAGAGAAGCCGCTGAGCAGCTATATCGCCAAGCGAAAGAACCCTTTGGAACAGAGGTTGAGGGTACAGAAGAGAAAGCTGAGCCGTTTTATGAAGTAGTACAGCTTTCACCAGCAGGTTCAGTATATTGGCGACAGTCTACAGATGGCTTAGAACAGGAATTAGAATCAAAAATTCTGGTTCCTCTTCAATTTTTAGTTGAGCAGCAGCCAGAATTTATTCCTGGTCACATACGCTACGCTCAAGCTCTAAAAAATTATGAGCGAGAGGAAGAAGCTTTACAAGTTCTAGAGCAAGCAGTAACTCTTTATCCCAATGAGCCGGAATTACTAAAAGTAACCATAGAAGCGCTAGCAGAAGCAGAACAGTGGTTAGAAGCCTCCCTAACAGCGCGTCAGTTTGCTTCGCTTAACCCTGAGCATCCCCAATCTGAAGAATTTGAGACTTTAGCAGATGAAAATCTGGAGTCTTACAAATCCCATTTACGCAGTAAGCTCCGAGGTAATGCGATCGCTAATGTGATTACCGGAACCCTAGGTTATGTCTTTACAGGTAATCTTTTTGGCCCTATCTCTGCAATTCAAACCACAACCTTAATGCTGCGGGGGGAATCTGCCGTGGGATCACGCTATGCCGAGCAAGTACAACGCCAACTACCAATGATAGAGGACGAAGAGGTACTTACCTATGTTAGAGAAATAGGTAATAAACTAGCCGATGTGGCAGGTCGTGATGAGTTTGAATATGAGTTTCATGTGATCATGGACGATCAGCTTAATGCCTTTGCTCTACCAGGTGGCAAGGTATTTGTTAATGCTGGTGCCATTATGAAAACTAAATCTGAAGCAGAGTTAGCTGGCTTACTTGCCCATGAACTAGCTCATGCTGTCCTATCCCATGGTTTTCAGTTAGTTACAGAAGGCAACTTAATTGCTAATGTTACTCAATATATTCCCTTTGGCAGAACAGCGGCAAACCTGATTGTTCTCGACTATAACAGAGATATGGAGCGTCAGGCAGATGCTCTCGGTACAAGAATTCTTGTTTCGGGAGGCTACGCAGCCGATGGACTTTACAACTTAATGGAGACACTCGACTCTGAAGGGGGACCACGCCCGCTGTTTGCTTGGCTCTCAACTCACCCAAGAACTAAGGAACGCATGGATAACATCGAAACCTTGGTTGAGCGCAACGCCTACAACCGCTACACATACGAGGGAGTAGAACGTCATCTAGCCATCCAGGAAAGAGTAGCTAAACTCCTAGCAGAATACGAAGAGCGCAAGGAATGCGAGGAAGATAAGGAGTGTGCAGAGAAATTAGAAAGGGAAAGTGAGGAAGTTGAGGAAGGTGAGGGAGATGGGGAAGTTGAGGGAGTTGGGGGAGATGGGGAAGTTGAGGAAGGTGAGGGAGATGGGGAAGTTGAGGGAGTTGAGGGAGTAATGAGTAATGAGTAATGAGTAATGAGTAATGAGTCAGAATGACAGAATCTTGATGAAGATTCACCCCATCACCCCATCACCACATCACCCCATCACCACATAATCTCTAAATAAGAAGCTTATGTTTCCCCTTAACGACGATAATCCGACACTTCGTAAGCCTTATCTTACCTATGCACTGATTGCTATAAACATTGTGGTGTTTATACATGAACTGAGCTTGGATCAGCGCCAGTTAAATGCTTTTTTTCATCTTTATGCTGTTGTTCCCAAAGAGTTGACGGCGAGCTTGGGTGGTATAGCGGTGAATCAGCCAGTACCAGAGTTATTAACTTTGGTAACTTCACAGTTTCTACATGGTGGTTTCCTGCATGTTGCAGGCAATATGCTATTTTTATGGATTTTTGGTAATAATATTGAAGATCGACTGGGGCATGTAAAGTACTTAATTTTTTACCTAACTTGCGGTATCCTCGCTGCTTTAGCTCAGTGGATATTCTCTGTTCAGTCGGGTATTCCTTCTCTAGGTGCTAGTGGTGCGATCGCCGGGGTGATGGGGGCGTATATTCTCAAGTTTCCTCGGGCAAACATTAAGACTTTAATTTTCCTCGGCCCTTTTATTACCTTCCAGGACATACCTGCATTTTTATTCCTAGGTATTTGGTTTGTGCAGCAGGCTTTTAGCGGTATTGCTGGTTTGGGGGTGCAGACTGATGTTGGTATGGAAAGCGGTGGTGTTGCTTATTGGGCTCATGCAGGAGGATTTGTTTTTGGGGCAATTTTAGGCCCGTTATTAGGCTTATTTTCTTCAGATTAAAATATCTGACCTTTTTTCCTAAAAAGTTGATTTTTAATTAAAAACTGGCTATTTTCCCTCAAGCAAAAATAGCTATTAAATTCTGCCGTTGGAAAGATAGGCAATTAGGGAAAATAATTGCATAATCGGAGAAAGGAAACATTTATAGCAAAATCTCGTCAACCCTTGTTAGGCAAGCATTGACTAAAAAACTTTGGTGAAAGTTAACTGGTGCAATTGGAGCTTACAGTAGCTCTAGGTTATGGTTGAACTAATGGTACTTTACCTCCTGCGAGACAAGGCCTACTACCAGGGGTCTACCCCGGCAGCCCCAGACGGTAAGAGCTGCTTAAAGTTCCAAGATGATCCGGACGCAGAAGAAAAACTATGAAGGATCTAGCTTGATTAGCGAAACCGTCCTTTGGGTTCGCTGCTTTGTTCGCTTGGCAAAGGTGATCACATGGAGTTGTGCTAGATGGCAAATCAGAAATATCTAGTTCTAATTAGTCGGGGGGAGGATGTTTGGAATGAGTGGAGACTCAAAAATCCTAATGTAGTTCCAGATCTATCTGGAACTGACCTTAGTGAAGCTTACTTAGATGGAGTCAACCTCGGCGGAGTTAATCTTGCTGGCGCTGACCTTAGTGGTGCTTTCTTGGGGGAAGTTTATCTGAGTGGAGCTAATCTTACTGGCGCTTACCTAAGTGAAGCTTACCTCAATGGAGCCAACCTGAGCAATGCAAATCTGAGTGGTGCTTACATGAGTGAGGCAAAGCTTAGTGAAGCTAATCTGAGTGGCGCTGACTTAAGTGGTGCTTATCTCGGTCAAGCTAAGATGACGGGGGCTGACTTGAGTGAAGCTTTCCTGAACGGAGCCTATCTGAGTAAAGCTTATCTGAGTAATGCTAACTTGCGAGGAGCTTTTTTTATGGGTGCTGACCTCAACCAAACCTATCTTAGTGGAGCTAACTTGAGTGAAACTAATTTTACCAAGGCATTTTTGACGGGAGCTTATTTGAGTAGGGCTGATTTTAGTAAAGCTAATTTAACCGATGCAGAGTTAGAAAGAGTGCAAGCTTGCGATACTAATTTTAAAGGGGCAATCATGACGGGGGTGTGTATTCAAGATTGGACGATTAGCGGCGAAACCAGCTTTGAGGATGTGATTTGTGACTACGTTTATTTAAAGAAGGGTAAACAGGAACGCCATCCCCTTGATGGTCATCTTGCTCTAGAGGAGTTGGCAGAGTTATTTGCTTGTAGTCAATCTTAGTTGGGGTTGAGGAGTGATATTAAGGGGGGGATAGGGTTTATCGCAATTACTATTTTTTAGGTTTTGGTGGTCTTCGAGTGGCGGGGTTACTATCTTCTCCGGATGAAGGTGATGAAGTACCAGGATAATTCCTTAAACTTTTATCTTCTCTGACTAACCTGACTTCTCTCTGGCTAGGTAACAACCAAATAACCGACATCAAACCCTTATCAACCCTAACTAACCTGACTTACCTCAGGCTCGAAAACAATCAAAAACTTACCGATAAAACTTGTCCTGTCCAACCCGAATATATCTGTCATTTTAGAGAATAACAACCCAAGTCCAAAGGACGATTAGCCATATAGGCTAGCGCGAAGCAATACAGAAACAAGTAAAACCAAATTGAACTCCCAAAAATAAAAGTGGCATAACCAAAAGTCCCGAACCGAACCAATTTAGGTGATGATGGGTTCAGGGTACGAGATTGCCACTTATGTCATCCCCACAAGATCGCTCAATCAAAATTGAAGTAACTAGCCGAACCTCCCAACCTGCATTTTTGGAAGGTTTAGAAATATGGCAGCGCCTGGGTTTACTCTCTGCAACCAAAATCAAAGCTGAACTCACTACTAAAACTTCCCATCCTCAATTCTTGGCTGGTTTGGATGCTTGGTTAAGTTTAGGCTTAATTAATGATGCTGTAATTAAAGAACTATGTAGAGAAAATCTGGTCTGTCGAGTACCACTTGCAACCACAGTTTCACCAACACCAATACCAGAAGCTTCTAGGGATTTTACCACAGACTTTGCCCTAGAAGAAACTGAAATAAAAGCACCTAAAAGAAAACCACCATCAGAGAACTGGTTAGCCAAAAAGTGGCAATCTCTCCAAGCAGAACTCAGCGTTAGATGGCTGTTATTTCTGGGAGTATTTATGGTGGTGGTATCCTCTGGGGTGCTAGCGGCCAGTCAATGGGCGAATTTTCCCGCCGCCGGACAATACGGTGTGTTACTCAGCTATACCTTAATCTTTTGGGGAGTCGGTTATTGGGCAAAGCAACAAAGTAATTTACGCTTAACTTCTCAAACATTACAGACTGTTACGCTGCTATTAGTTCCCGTCAATTTTTGGGCAATGGACGGCTTTGGGTTATGGCGTAATCCTTTAAATTTGATTGTCTTAGCTTTTGCTACTGTTATCCTTAGTGCGATTACTTTCTCTCTCTGCAAACAGGAAAGTAAACCCCCTTTACTAATTATCAACTATTTAGTATTAAGTTACCTGCACTGGTTTTGGGCTGTAGCAGAATTTCCTCTAATAGCAGTTTATTTAGGTGTAGGTGCAACAATTGCCACCTTTTACGGTACATACAAATGGGGTAACTCCTTAGCTATTACGAACGGCAAAGTAGTACTTTATGCCATAGGCATTTTACTGTTTAGAGCCATCTTTGTTACAGATGTGGCAATAGAACAGTTAGGCTTAGCTTTGGGGGCTTTCGGCTGGTTCCTCTTGTGGTTATCTCCTAGGACTCAGGAGTTAGGTGCAGGTAGAAAAATTCAATCCTTATGTGGCGGTTCCTTACTATTTTTCGGCTGGTTAATCGCACTGGGGGGAGAACTATTTGGGCAAGCGATCGCTGTTAGTGGATTAAGTTTACTATTTTTATTTGACCGCTTGCAAAGATTATGGCAGAAAATTGACCTACTAGCTATTTTCGCTGTTGGTTTACAGACAATTTGGTTAGCTTGGCGGCTAATTCCTGCTGATGTGCAAATACAGCTAGTAGCAACTGCTACCGAGTTAACTAATTCCCAAACAACACCCTACGCTCTTTTAAGTTTAGTTCTGTTCCCTTACCTAATTATCTGGGTTGGTTTAACAGATTGGCTGCACCGTAGAGAGAAAACTTCTTTAGCTGAATTAGCAGAACAAATTGCATTATCTTTCGGCATTTTTCTCACCTTTGCCAGTTTAGTTAATCCCCTATTACGGACTTTGAATTTACTCAATTCCACCATTAGCCTAGGAATTTTTAGCAGGCGACGGAGGTGGTTAAATCTTGCTACTCACCCTAGATTCTTAGTTTACTTAACCCATGTTACTGCCCTAGCAACAGTTATTAGTACAATTGACTATATTTTACCCAATCTAACTCTAGGTTTGTGGGCGGTAATTTTATTAGGGTTAATGGTGGCAGAATGGTTATTTAGCTTAAGGTATCAAGATACAAATAACTCTGATATTCTTATCTGGCGAGAAAGTGCTTGGTACATTGGCTTAGGTTTAGCTGGCCTGAGTTATGCCTTACTTGGGCTGAACAATTCTATCTCTTTTGACAACTTAGAACTAAAGGCTTGGGGACTTGTCTGGCTGACTACTCCCTTAGCCTTAACATTTGTCGCATCACGAACTGAGACATCAAAACGTCAGTTGGCTAGTGGTTTAAGTATTACTACTTTAATCATGCTGCAACTCCTAACACTGGAAATACCGGGGATAAGGTTAATTGGTTTAGGCATTGCAACTAGTTTGATGTTGGTTAATACTCGCCTCTTACGTCAACTAATTGCCGCAGTAATAACGGTGGGTTTTGGTTTAACTTTCCTAACAACTCTTTTATGGGAAGGTACTCCCTTCTTTACTCCTCTCTCACTATCAGCCTGGTTAGTAGCAGGGGCAATTACCCTTACTAGTTTATGCTTGGCGCGTAGCTGGTTAGTTAGGCGCAGCACTCAATTAGCAAGACTTTATGCTCGTGCTACAGATGGTTGGGCAATCGCTTTATGTAGTTTAGAATTAGTTTTACTTACTCTGCACTCCTTTGTCGCTTATTGGGGATTTTTAGAACCAACACCGATGCTGCTAACTGCTGGCATCATAACCCTAGGCGCAATTATCTATCGTAGTTTTCCCCAACCAAACAACTGGGCAATTTATGCCGCAGGTTGGAATTTAGAATTACTGATGGCTGAGGGATTGGGTTTAATTGATCAATCGGTAATTAATTTAGCTATTGCCAACTTTGCTTTAGGCTTATTCACCCAGTTATTAGGAGATTGGTGGCAACGTCGTACAGGTGAGAGGAATCTTACCAGCAGTTGGCATATTATTCCTTTACTTTATGGTATTTTAGGGGCGGTTTTGCGTTGGGGTGTTTTTACCAGTTGGACTGGTTTTTCTTCTCTCGCTTTAGCTTTAATTGCCTTAGGTGTAGGACGCAGACGAGTAGAATTTAAACCTCTTCTTTATCTTGCTTTATTTGGTGTAACTTGTTCTGCTTATGAAATTCTCTTTTTCCAATTATCCCAGTTAGGAGGAGGAACAACGGGGGATGGGTTAGTAGCGATGGCCGCTTTAGGCATGGGTATTATGTACGCTTACCGAGTCCTATCTCCCTGGATTAAAGAATATCTACATCTTAGTAGTGAAGAACTGAAAGTAATTGCCCATCTACATTGGTTTAGCAGTAGTACTCTCTTAGTTACTGCTACTAGTTACCCGATTACATCTAGTGTAATGATGGGAGTTGGCACGGGTGTATTTCTTATTCAATATGCCATTTGGCAGGGACGTAATCATCCAGAACCTCGTTTAGGAGAAATCTGGGTTTATCTCGGTTTTTTAGAAGCCTTTGGCATGAGGTTGTACTGGTTAAGTACACCAGTAGCGCGTATGTTGGCCGGGCCGTTAGTACCGTGGAGTGGTGCGATCGCTTCTGTTATTGCTTACTTTATTTACATCCTACCCTGGCAGAGATGGGGCTGGTCAAAACGTCCTTGGTCATTAGCGGCAATTATCTTACCTTTAATACCTATTTGGGAAACTAAATACGTAATTCATCCCCTCAGTTTACTAATTGCTGCTGGTTTTTATGTCGGACTAGCAATACTCAACCGACAAATTCGTTTTACCTACTTCAGTGTTGCTCTGATTGACTGGCTTTTACTGCGTTGGTTTGATAGTTTAGGTTTAGATAATTTATTGTGGTATGTTCTGCCCTTGGGTTTATCTTTACTCTATATTGCCCAAGTTGATTCCCTTTTACGGCAACCGGAACAGAAACAAACACGTCATCTACTACGCATCCTCGCTAGTGGCATTATTTGCCTTATCGCCTTCTTGACTCATCAAGATACTGGCTTAGTACCTGGAGTAATTAGTATAGTCTGCATTTTTGCTGGTCTTACTTTGAAAATAAGGGCTTTTCTGTTTGTTGGTACGGTCACTTTTTTAGTTAATGCTTGCTATCAGTTAGGTCTTTTGATTTTCGATTATCCTTTCTCTAAATGGGTAATTGGTTTATGCGTGGGTATTGCCTTTATTTGGATTGCTGCTACTTTTGAAACCCGCCGTGAACAGATTACTGCTTTAGTTCGTAACTGGTTAGGGGAGTTGCAAACTTGGGAGTAAAGGTTAGAGCAAAAATCAATGTATATTTTGGCAACTCCAGTCACTAGATATAGAACCTGGCCATCCTCGCCGCAAGGCTTCTGGACAAATAACTTTAATTGTTAGTTGGCATTCATGCATGTGCAATCCAGCTAATTCTGCTTGCTTGCTGGCAAGTGCTGCAACCGTTGGATTGGCAAATTCAATTGTCCTGTTGCACTGTACGCAAACTAAATGGTGGTGAGTAGTTTGTTTACTCAGTTCGTAGTGCTTATGCAAAGAGGCTAAATCTAGTTCTCGCAGGATACCTAGATTTGCCATTAGGTGGAGATTACGGTAAAGAGTTGAAATCGTACTAGGTTGACCACGACGAACCAAGAGTTGATGTAGTTCTTCGACACTCAGATGAGAACCTTCCGGTAAAGATTGAAAAACCTGCAAGATAGATACTCTTTGGGGTGTTAGCTTAAGACCCTGTTGACGTAGTTGGCTACAAAGTGGCTCAGTTTTGTTAGGAGACATTCTTAATTCAAAATCTTTGTCAAGATTACTCCTGACAATATAGGGGAATCAAGATCTGGTTAGATGTCTTTAAAATCACAAAATCTTCCAAAGCCCAGCCAATTTACCCATGGCATCTTTAAGAACCATTGGTATCGATAACTTGCTAGAACTCAGACAGCCAAAGGGATTGACAATCTAATATCTCAAATACAAATTCTCAAAGTTTATAAACAAGAGTTTGTAGAAAGCTAACTGCCTTTATTAAAAAGGAATTATTTGCGATGAAAAGTAATTGACTGAAGGAATAATTTACATATTTTGGCAATAAAGTTGTTGCGAAATGGCTTAACTTAGTTGGAAGTTAGACAACAGATCTATTGCAAAATTATTAATTTCAGCTCGAAAAACCTTGCTTTGACTTTGACTTTGGCGATCGCACGTCGGAAGTTGGTTGCATCGACGAAGAAAACAGCTCTTTTTCCAGCTTTCGCCTCTTCTAGCCTGGGTTATATCACTCCATCACGCAGACATCAATTGCTGAATACGCTCTGGTTCCTCTCCCAGCCAGTCTGGATTCTGGGCAGTAGCGTCGAAAATTGATGAAGTTTTGAAGGGCTCAAACTCACCTCCTGCTGCTGCTTGTGCTGTTTTTGCCAAAAGCGATCGCACCTGTTCGTCATTCATCGGCTGGAACGTCTGCACGGCTTCAAAGGCTTGATCGAGAATCTCCATACTGTCAATTCCCGTAATCACAACCGATGTAGGCAGATTTAGGGCATAGTGCAGACATTCAATTGGTGTGACTGTATTGGACTGTAGAAGAATCCCGTTTGCCATACTTTTCATGCCCAGAACACCAATATTTTGTTTAACCAGTTCTGGTACAACTAGCTTCGCGAAGCTGCGGTAGTGAGCATCCATCACATTCAGTGGCATCTGAGCCGTATCAAGCTTAAAGCCGTTTTCAGCTGCAACTTCGAGCATATGCAAATGAATATGAGGATCTTTGTGACCAGTAAAGCCAATGTATCGGAGCTTACCAGCTTCACGCGCTTCAATCAAAGCAGCATTCGCCCCCTCTTTGTCGAACACTCGATGGGGATCTTCATACCGGATGATTTCATGGTGCTGAACGAGGTCAATGTGATCAACTTGCAGGCGCTGCAGCGACTCGTCTAGCTGTCTTGCGGCTTCTTTTTTAGAACGACCGTCAATTTTTGTCATCAGGAATACTTTGTCTCGGTAGCCATCGCGAAGGGCTTTCCCCATGCGAATCTCACTTGCTCCACCGTTGTAATCCCAGCTATTATCCATAAAGGTAATGCCGCGATCTATTGCTGTGCGAACAATCCGAGTAGCCAGTTGCTCATCAACGTGCTTCAAGCTGAGGTGCCAACCCCCTAGTCCGATTGCAGAAACTTTTTCTCCTGTATTGCCGAGAGTTCGGTAGAGCATTTCTGAGTTTGATATACTTTCTGGCATTTTTTCTCCGCTAGGTTAGCTACTTAGGGACTTCCGAAGACACAGATAATGCCATCGTAGTAACCTAAACAGCTTTGATCCTTTCTTTTTGGCTGTAGTCAAGAGATAGGGCAAATAGAAAGAAACAGGTTGGGTGCTTTTCCCAAACTTGTAAGATTTGCTTCCTTAAATATTTATGACTTTATTCATTTGGGTAGATGCGATTTATTCCCCCTAGTACCCTACTAATTTTTACTGCCCTTGATTATCATCTGTGGGAAGTTCAACATCTACATCAGGAACTTCAATCGTCTCTTTCTCTTCAGTGACTTCAACTTTAGGAACGGTAACCTCTTTTTCTTCCGTTCCTACATCAACCTTGGGTCCTTCAACATCGTACTCTGGTAACTTCCCCGGCTCTACATTAACATCAACATCTGGTGCTTCTCCCGCTTCTTCTTTCTCGACACTACAACCTGTTGAGACAACAACAAGAAGCAAAGCAACAAAAGGCAATAAGATAAACCGTCGTACAGAATAAAACATAAGCTTGTCTATTATAGTTTGCATTATCTAGTTATCAGGGAATTGTGAAAACAAAGAACCTTTATAACTAAGACACTTCAATTATAAGAAAAATTGCCAAGTTTGGATTCTTACTTTAGGAGTAAATTTGGTCGAGGTAGCCAAAATTTTACAGTTGTGCCAGACAAGAAACTGTCACTACCTTTGTAGTCGGAATGTCTAATTTATTTTAAGCGGATAAGTAACAACCCTTCGAGTACTGAAAATTGAAAACTGAGATGTAAACATCCAAACCTGACTTATCGCTTCAATTTTCTATTAACCATTTAACAATTTAACCTCTGACTATCTTGTTCAGACAAGGGCTTTAATATAGTAGGATGGAAAATTTAGGTATTTATTCGTAGTGAATCAAGTATCAATTGGCTCACCTTGCAAGTTTCAACCAAACCAGATTGTTTGTTTAGAGCATGACAATACTTATTTATACAGCGAGGTGATTGAAGTGGTAGAGTCACGGCAGACTTGTTGGGTGCGTCCTTTGATGCTGGTAGTTGCTGCACCTGGTTCGGGGTCGTTATCTATAGTTTCATCTGACCAGTTGAAGTTGTATGACCTGCGTTTAGGTGCTGACCTCCTTTGGCCGACAAGCTTATTCAGACCAGCAATAGATACTGAGGTTATTCCTCTCTTACTTCAGTTAGATGACCAAGCCACACAAATAGCTCATAATAGTCGAGAGGCGCATCAACAACTGAGTTTTTTTGTTCATCAGGTTTGGCAATTCTACAAAAGAGATTTTCAAGCATTGTAGCGAGTTGCTATCTCTTTTATTTGCTAAAACAATACAGAAATCAAATTAGTCTATCCGAAAGACAAGCCTTTGGTGATGAAACGACTTACTTCTGCAAAGCTAATTTGCCAGCTAGCCATCTTGTAAAAACTACAAGAGTAGAGTGATTGATTGTCGTAAATCTAATAGCAAGCTAAGTTTTTTCCCAGAAGTTGGATTTAGATGGTTTTCTCACTTTGGCTTTAGCTTAAACACTAGATACTAACTGAATTCGACCTGCATCCATTTCGGACATCAATAACTCAAGAGCTTCATAATCTACATCTGAAATGTAACCCAAGCGAGTCAGTTCATAGTTTATTTCGTTCTCTATATCTGGAGTTAATTTCCTTATATAAAGAGCTTTTTCTACCAGCTTACGAATAACGTATGTTGTTTCCACAACTTTTTGCTTAGAACTCCATACTGGACAATTCTCCTCTGAATTACTAAGGAGTTTATTGATTCATATCACTTTTTAAGAGTGACACAAATCACTAGACAATGGGTTGAAGTCTCTAGAACTAGTCGGACTAAGTCGGAGGAGAGAGGTAGAACGAAAAAGCTAAAGCGTCCGTAGCGCCTAGGGTCAGCCTTAACTAGTTCTGCATGACCTTAAATCGCTTGCTATAATGTAATCATTTTGCCAGATTGTGTAGTATATGTAGTATAAATCACTATGTGCTTCCTAGCTTCTGGTGAAATTTGTTGAGAAAGATAAACAGATAGAATAAGATAATTCGTTATAAGCGAGAGTGTTTTTCTCAGATAAAGCACAATTTTTTGGCAAAAAGGAGAAATTACCGCTTCTAAGGTTAATTCCGGTCAACAAAAATCAACGGGATTAAGTCTTTGGATAGATTCATTTAGGCATTTTAGTCTAATTTAGCTCAAGCTTTTTTTGAGAGTAAATGTAAGGATTAAACCATGACAAACACTATTGTGAAGCAGCAATTTAAGATTATTCAGCCCTTGGGTCAAATTAATGCATCCAACGCCACTGAGTTTCAAAGTCAACTGATCAATGTATTAAGCTCTGACGAGTATCTAGCTTTATTGATTGACATGCAACAAGTAGAGTTTATAGACAGTGCAGGTTTAATGGTACTAGTCTCTAGTCTCCGGTTGGCTCAAACCCAGAGAAAACGCTTTGGTCTTTGTAGTGTCAACCCTTCGATTAAAATGATTTTTGAGCTGACTCAGCTAGAAGCGGCATTTGAGATTTTTGAAAGTCACGATGCCTTTATCGCTAAGATTGAGGCTTACTCATTTTGAATACTGACAAGCTAATCGCTAGGAAAATATCCAGTAAGATCAATTACTGAGGTTAGCTGCAAAAATACAGCAGGAAAGCTTGCCATGGCGATCGCAATTCAAGATATACTCACCAAAGACATTAACAGACCAGCCCGTTACCTAGGCAACGAGTTGGGGGCTGTCCATAAACCCTGGGAAGCGGCACAGGTACGCTGGGTACTAACCTATCCAGAAATTTACGAAGTAGGCGCTTCTAACTTGGGGCATATTATCCTCTACAACATTTTAAACGCTCAGCCTAGACAGCTTTGCGATCGCGCCTATTTACCGGCATCGGACTTGGTGAGTAAGCTACAAGCCACAAACACAACTTTGTTTGCCGTCGAGAATCGGCGATCGCTTACAGATTTTGATATCCTTGGTTTTAGCCTCAGCTACGAATTGGGAGCAACTAATATTCTGGAAATGCTTCGCTTAGCCAGAATTCCCCTCAAGTGGCAAGAGCGAGTTAAATATGATATCACAGATATCCCCTTAATTTTTGCCGGAGGACAGACGGCGACATCAAATCCTGAACCCTATGCTGAGTTTCTCGACTTTGTTGCCCTCGGAGACGGGGAAGAACTACTACCAGAGATTGGTTTAGTAATTGAAGAAGGTAAAGCAGCAGGTTTTAGCCGAACGGAACTACTGCTAGATTTAGCCCAAGTGCCAGGGGTTTATGTACCCCAATTTTATAATATGGCAGAAGATGGCTCAGTCCATCCCAACCGTCCTGACGTGCCAGCAAGGATTTTGCGGCGAGTGGCGACACCAATACCCGCCTACTCGATTGGATTAGTACCCTACATTGAGACAGTACATGACCGATTGAAACTAGAAGTCCGTCGCGGTTGCACTCGTGGTTGCCGTTTTTGCCAGCCAGGTATGCTAACTCGGCCAGCGCGGGATGTAGAACCGGAAAAAGTGGTAGAAGCGATCGAAACGGGTATGCGTGCCACGGGTTACAATGAGTTTTCCCTTCTCTCCCTGAGCTGTTCTGACTACTTAGCATTGCCAGCAGTGGGAATGGAAATCAGAAATCGCCTCAAGGATGAAAACATATCCCTCTCCCTACCTAGTCAAAGGGTAGACCGTTTTGATGAAAATATTGCCAATATCTTAGGGGGTATGCGGCAAAGTGGTTTGACTTTTGCTCCTGAAGCTGGCACCCAGCGGATGCGGGATATTGTTAATAAAGGACTAACTAACGAAGAACTGCTGCGGGGTGTTAAGACGGCCTACGAGCAAGGCTGGGATAAGGTCAAACTTTACTTTATGATTGGCCTACCAGGGGAAACCGATGCCGATGTCTTAGGCATTGCCGAAACTGTCTACTGGTTGCAGCAGGAATGTTACATCAAGGGTAGGAAACGCCTCAATTTCAACATCACGATTTCTAACTTTACCCCCAAACCTCACACACCTTTTCAATGGCATTCTGTCTCAACGGCGGAGTTTATACGCAAGCAAGATTTACTCAGACAGGCATTTCGTCGTCTTAAAGGTGTCAAGGTTAACTATACCGATGTCCGCATTTCGGCCATGGAGAATTTCGTCGGACGGGGAGATAGGCGTTTAGGGGCCGTTGTACACCGCGCTTGGCAACTAGGTGCTGGTATGGATGCTTGGATGGAAAGCTTAGATAGAGCATTTTCTGCCTGGGAGCAAGCAATTGCTGAATCTGATCTAACTTGGAAATATCAGCAAGTGGACAATGGGGAAGAGAAAATTG
This sequence comes from Coleofasciculaceae cyanobacterium, assembly GCA_049683475.1. Classification (GTDB taxonomy): domain Bacteria; phylum Cyanobacteriota; class Cyanobacteriia; order Cyanobacteriales; family Coleofasciculaceae; genus JBAUJE01. The sequence continues at coordinate 16,427 of JBAUJE010000458.1, forward strand.
AAGCTTCTCTAGATTCTCCCCTGCCTTGGGATCATATAGATACAGGGATTGATAAAAATTGGCTGAAAGCTGACTTGCAAAAAGCTTTAGAAGCTGCAACGGTTCCCGATTGCTCTTTTGAAGGTTGTTCCCACTGTGGTATCTGCGGCGTTGACTTTGGTCATAATCTGGTGATTAAAGCACCGCCTATCCCGGAGTTTACTGGCAGATTTAGACCAAAGACAGAAAAAGTACAGCGGCTGCGGGTTTGGTTTGGCAAGTTAGGTGATTTAACTTTGTTAGGTCATTTGGATTTGGCCAATTTGTTTGACCGGGCAATTAGGCGTGCTTCTTTACCGATTACTTATACTGGAGGCTTTCATCCTAGTCCCCGCATTATGATTGCTAATGCCCTAACCTTAGGGGCTTCTAGTCAGGGTGAGGTTGTTGATTTTGAACTGACTAGGGAGATGGAAGCTGAGCAGTTTAAGTCACAGTTAGCATCTCAGTTACCCCCAGAAATTCCCCTTTACCAAGTCCAAGAAGTTGACTTAAAAGCCCCTGCTGCTACCCAGTTATTAGAGAAAGCAGAGTATTTAATTACAGTGACCACTGAAGGAGATAATACTCTAGAGTGGCAAACTTGGATTGAGAAGATTAAGGGTAGTGAGGAGATTATTTGGGAAAAGAGGACGAAGTCAGGGAAGAAAAAACAGGTGAATTTGTGCGATCGCTTATTTGAGTTAGAACTCAAAGAATTACGGTGCAGCGACCAAGCAGTAATACGTTACCTGGGTAGTTGTCGTAATGACGGAACGCTGTTGCGACCTGAGCATCTTATCTATATGCTAGGGCAGGTGGCACAGCAAGAGTTTCAGTTGTTGCATACTCACCGACAAAAGCTCATCTTAACCGGTGAATGATTAAGGGAGATAGTTTAAAACCAAGTGGTTTAACTTGGATGATTGGTACGGCTGCTATAGTTTTTTTTACTTGTAGCAGTCTGCGGCACGCTTTATTTCAATCGGGGGTTTTTGAGCTGGGTTTTTATGATCAGTTAGTCTATTTAATTAGTCAAGGACAGCCCCCGATTTCCTCTTTTTTGGGAATACATTTTCTCGGTGATCATGC